>JBDNHP010000317.1:0-3664 GCA_041688765.1 Flavobacteriales bacterium | reverse complement strand
TTTTGGCATTGCATTGAGCAAAGCTGAAATCGTTTCCTGGTATAGAATCTATGAGATGTTCAGGTTTGAGTCTTTTCACATGTATGGTGTAATCGGTTCTGCTGTAATGATCGGAATTGTATTAGTTCAACTCATCAAACGCAAACACATGAAGTCCATCGAAGGACAAGAAATTGTGATCAATCCTAAAACTTCCGGATTTACCCGCTATTTTGTTGGAGGTTCCATATTCGGATTAGGTTGGGCATTAACAGGGGCTTGTCCCGGACCAATGTTTATCCTGTTAGGCCAAGGATTTGCTGTGATGTCTGTTGTAATTTTCAGTTCTTTAATCGGTACTTTCGTTTATGGCCTTGTCAAAAACAAATTGCCTCATTAATTACAATACCCTGAAAATGCGCTGAATGCAAGTGCAAGAATCACCCAATAAATACAAATGCGCTTCATCAAACCTAAATTCATTTGTTACTAAATCTGTTTTTTTATTGTGCTTTTGGCTTGCATAACCCAATGTAATATGAGGATCAAAGCACGCACTGGCATGCAAGGAGGAGAAATTACTGAGATAATTTAAGCTCGTTTCTCCCGCCGCTTTTTGATAAAACATCTCTGACTTTGCAGGCATATTTGTTGCGAATTCTCTAAAAATCTCAAATACATTTTCATGCAGCTCATTTATTAAAGTATTTCTTTCAAAACAATAAGAAACTACTGTTTGTCCTGCACGACCTGACTCTGCATAGCAAATTCCTGTTCCGCAAATCTCAATAGGGAAAATTGTTGTTTTGAGCTTCACTGACAAGTCCTTCAGCCTATTTTCCTCCACTAGCCCCATAAACAAGCTGAGATGTAGTTCAGCCTCTGGATACATAACTGTGATGGGGCTTTCTATATCTTGCTCAATACGTTTCAGCTCTTCAAAAAGAATTTCAGGAATAGAAAATGCAAGATTAACAGCTCGCAAATTGATGTTAGTCATTTTTAAATTATGATGAATATCAGTTAAATAAGTATCAAAGGTTACAAGTAAAAAAGCGTGTACAAGATAACTTTGGTTCGTTAATTAATAACAGATATTATGAAAATAGAACAACTTTATACAGGATGCCTCGCAGAAGCGGCATATTACATTGAATCTAAGGGTGAAGTCGCAATTATAGACCCTTTGCGTGAGACTACTCCTTATATTGAAATGGCCGAAAAAAATGGCGCAAAAATTAAGTATGTATTTGAGACCCATTTTCATGCTGACTTCGTTTCTGGCCATTTAGATTTAGCCAAAAAAACGGGAGCTACTATCGTTTATGGTCCAACTGCACAGCCTAACTTTACAGCACATGTTGCAAAAGATGGAGAAGAATTGCCGCTTGGTAATATCAAAATTCGAGTGCTGCACACTCCTGGTCATACCATGGAATCTAGCTCCTATCTTCTTATAGATGAAAATGGTAAAGAACATGCTTTATTTAGTGGCGACACCCTATTTATTGGTGATGTTGGTCGTCCGGATCTTGCCGTTAAATCGGATCTAAGTCGAGAAGACTTGGCCGGATTCTTATTCGAATCGCTTCGAAATAAGATTATGACTTTGCCTGATGATGTAATCGTATATCCAAATCATGGAGCAGGTTCTGCTTGTGGTAAAAACATGAGCAAAGAAACCTGGGATACTCTAGGCAATCAAAAGAAAGAGAATTATGCGTTGAGAGCAGATATGACTAAGGCTGAATTTGTGAAAGCCGTTACTACTGGACTCATTGCTCCTCCACAATATTTCCCTAAAAATGCTGTGATGAATAAAATGGGATATGAAAGCATTGATGATGTACTTCAAAGGGGACTAAAACCATTGAGTGCTTCAGAATTCAAAACAATTGCCGATGACCCATCAACTTTGTTACTCGATACGCGAAGCAAGGAAGATTTTCCAAATGAATATATAAAAGGTGCTTTATTCATTGGAGTTGACGAAACTTTTGCTCCTTGGGTTGGAGCGCTCATCAGCGATTTAAAAACGCCAATTCTCATTGTTGCTGATTCAGGCAAAGAAGAAGAAGTGGTAACTCGTTTAGCTCGTGTTGGATACGATAATGCTATTGGTTTCCTGAATGGCGGAATGCAAGCATGGAAATCTGCGGGTTTCAAAGCTGAAACGATGGAAGAAGTGGTGGCGAATCAATTGGCTACACTTTTTGAAACTGATTCATTGCATGTGCTTGACGTTCGCAAACAAAGTGAATATGATTCTGAACATGTGGTAGGATTCATCAATTCTCCCTTGGATTCCATAAATATGGATTACGCTAAACTTGATCCGAATGCTAAGTACTATGTGCATTGTGCCGGTGGTTTCCGCTCTGTTATTGCTTGCTCACTTCTAAAACGCTACGGAATCAATAATGTGGTTAATGTGAAAGGTGGATTCAAAGCCATTAAAAATACGAGTTTACCTATTTCAGATTTCGTTGAGCCAAGCACTATGCTTTAAGGCTTTCTAGATCTGAAGATCCATCCTATAAGGTCCCCCGGAATTGGAATAAACCGGGGGACTTTCTTTTTATACTCATTGTATTCTTCTCCAAATTGGGCAATTAACTTGCGCTCTTCGAACATGGTACCAATTGCTATATAAAGGATAACGCAAAATGCGGAAATGAAAATGTTGAGTTGTGGTTTTAAAAAACAAATCCCAACAGCTATCATCATTGTACCGGTATAAAGCGGATGTCGCATGATCTCATTCATTCCGCTTGTATTTAATATGGGCTTGGATTCCTCTTCTTTCAAGCCTAAAAAAGATCGTAAATCATAATTTTTAAATGCAAACGCTGTGATGAAGAGTCCTTTAATAGCAAATAATCCAGATAGAAATTTAAAGCCAAAAGGAAGACTGAATAATGAGATTGACTGATCAAACCAATGAATCCACATAATCGGAAGCAGACAAAAAATAGCTACAAAATTGTAAATAAATCTATACCTTGATGCTTGCATTCCTGAAGATTGCAATTTTCTTTTTACGCTCTGTGATGCCAATATACTGTGACCGAGGCCAAATAGAATCCAGAATGTAATGAGCGATATACTAGTCATAATTTTAAAATAAAAACATTAGATGTAACATCTGTTACTCAAGACCTGAAAACTAGGATTTACCTTTGTGGTATAAATCGAACAAATATGGGGCTATTTTCATTTTTAGGAATTGGATCGAATAACGATAAAATTGGCGAATTAATAAGCAACGGAGCAGTAATTATTGATGTGCGTACGCCTGAGGAATTCAGATCGGGTCATATCAAATCAGCTCAGAACATTCCTTTATCAGATATTGGAAGAAAATCTGCCTCATTAAAAGGAAAAACAGTAATTACTTGCTGTCGTTCAGGTTCGAGAAGTGCTTCTGCTGCCGATACACTAAAACAACAAGGCATAGAAGCGATTAATGGCGGGGCATGGACTTCACTTCAAAGCATCATCAACTCATGAGAACAAAAATTCTAATTGTTACAGTAATTGTTGGCAGTTTTCTGAGCAGTTGCGGACAGAACACTGCAAACACGGCTCAATTAGCTAAATCAGATTCTATTCAAGTTAGTCCTGAAGACTTGGTCATACAGCCTATTGCTGCTTCTGATCAAACAGAAACCATTGCAAAAGACAT
>JBDNHP010000316.1:0-1861 GCA_041688765.1 Flavobacteriales bacterium | reverse complement strand
CCATTACTGAGTAATCCGCCACCACCGGATCCACCATCGCCACAACCACCGTTACCAGCCACATAGCCACCGCCATTTCCATTTGCGCCACCATTGATGGTACATGCACTCCCACCATTTCCGGTGGTTAATCCCGGGCCGCCAGTAGCACCATCCAGCGAAGCACCGCCGCCGCCACCGGCAATTAGCAGTGGATTGTTATTAATATCGGTTACAAAAGAACCGCCGCCGCCTCCACCACCATTGCTGTAAGCGCAACAGTTAGGTTTTTGTCCGACTAAGATTTTAATATTATCACCGGGATTTACGTTTACGGTGCCGGAAATATGCGCACCTAATCCACCGTTACCGCCACCTTGAGCGCCGTAAGCATCGATGGTAATTTGAGTAACTCCGGAAGGAACAATCCAAGTTTGAATTTGACCTGTATAATCGAATTGAACACTTCCATTAGCACCGTTAGGATCATAACAATTACCACAACCATCCAAAAAGTACGCGCCACCGCATTGTCCGGCACAATCAATGAAGAAAAGACATGTACCGTCATCAACAACAGCATTTGGATCGAAATTACAGGCCAATTGATTGGTGCATCCGGATTGAGCTTGAACTAATACGCTAATAGCACATGTAAGAAATGCAACGATCAGATAGCTTATTATAGCTGTAAAACTTGTTTTCATAAATAGTTTATTTCTTTGTTTTAATCGATTAATTAAATGCATTTTATCTAATGAATTTAATTAGTTTAATATCGTATTTTTTGCAACCATGTGATTGACAAAAGTTTATTCCTTATAATTCAATTCTAAGAATTTATTTTTATGATTATCAGTATTTGTTAATCACATGAAGTACCAAATACTGACAGCATATCAAGTAAATCAGCCGTATTAATTGCACCATCATTATTCAAGTCGGCCTGACAATCAAACAAGCAAGTTCCATCGTCCTCTGTTGCATTAGGATCAAAATTGGAGGCATCTATATAGGTACATCCTAAAATTGAATAAATACAAGAGTTATTATCAAAATTTGCGATTGGATTGAAATTGTTTGCGAGTAAATCAGTGCAGCCAAAAATATACTGTACACATGATCCATCATCCTCTGTAGCTAAAGGATTGAAGTTAAGGCTAAGAGGAGTAGTACATCCGAGAATTTCCAATTCATCACAAATACCGTCTTCATCTGAATCATTGATGCAGTTTCCGAAGCAATCTTCAAATGCTTGAGGATAAATACATGAACCATCTTCGATACTAGCTTCAATATCATAATTACAAGCTAAAACATCTGTGCAGCCATTTGAATTACCACAATTCAGGAAAGTACAAGAACCGTCATCTGCAGTAGCTTGAGGATTATAGTTATCGGCATCCTGATAGGTACAACCTGATATTAAACAAGAACCATCGTCAACAGTTGCTTCTGAATTGTAGTTAAGAGCTGCAGGATTAGTGCAGCCTTGAATAATACAAGAGCCATCATCAAAATTGGCTTGTGGATTATAGTTATCGGCACTAGGATTTGTACATCCGGGTGAGCAATCAGGAATGAGAGTTGGAGTGTACGTTAATGAAATTAATCCATTTCCTGAATTATTTGCAGCTATGTTATTTTGATTTGCACCAGAATTGAATGAACCTCCGCCACCACCAGCGCCATTACAGTTGTTTCCACCAGCGCCACCACCGGAATATCCTCCACCACCGCTGCCTCCATGTGGAGAAGCGCCGCATCCATAAATGAATAGATTAGATCCACCGCCACCACCGAATCCACCAGTGCTATTTCCACCAATACCTCCATTAATGAATGCCAAACCACCATTAGCTGCTCCGCTGGAGCCTCCATT
>JBDNHP010000315.1:0-3175 GCA_041688765.1 Flavobacteriales bacterium | reverse complement strand
GCAATAGCTTACCGAAACTCCCTCGATTGTACCCTGGATAATTCCGATTTCTTTAAGTTCTCGAAGGTGTTGGCTTATCGTTGCTTGTGCCAATCCGAGTTCCGAAACTAAATCACCGTTGATACAAGCATTAGTTTTTAGCAAATGAGTAATAATTGCAATCCGCGCAGGATGGCCCAAGCCTTTTGCAATATTTGCCAATTCGTTTTGCTCCTTAGTGAATAGCTCTGCTTTTGTAATTCCCATGAAGTTGAATTTCATCGTAATATTACGATATATATTTGGGTTTGACGACAATATTGATCATTATTTTCTTCCTATTGACATAAGATGCTGTTAGTTAACTTGTTATAATTTTGAAAAAACTTGCTACTCGTTTTAAACGTAAGTAAACATTTATTTTACGACTCTTTATTGGCGTGTTGGTAGCTTCGCGTAGGGAAGGGGCCAGCACAATCCCAATAGGTATGAATTTTTTGGATGAATGGTACTCTCGTATTCAATACTCTTGGATTTTGCCCTTAGTATTAAACGAATCTTTTAATTTTTGAGATTAAAAAAGGGAGTAAAGATTTTTAGGAGAATTTTTTTAGAATTTTGATGTCTTGTATGTCTGGCAATTTGCTGAGTATATTTGCTGAAATGGTATTATTTAAAATATCCTGTTGAACCTATGAATTGGGCTTTAAAACTCATTTTGGTTGTCGCCATTTGAATGATCTGTGTTGGAATTTGTGGCGTCTTGCATGATCAATGGACTTATACCATTTCGGAAGAATAATATGCGAAGTTCAAATTTTTACAATTCGGTTTTGATGATCTAGGTTTGGGGAAGAATGTAGGCAGCATTAAAGCACCTGAAATTATAGTCGAAAATCCGAGAATCGGTGTTGCCTTAGTTGGATTTTGAGCTATGTGGTGGATGGGTTTTGCGATTGGATTAATACTTGGAATAGCAGCTTTGCGGCAGCATAATCATAAAAGATTTTTTTCGATCATTTTTAACTCAATCATGATCACTGTATTTATTGCATTTGCAACGGGTTTAATAGGGCTTTCAATTGGATTGTTCTCCTTTTCAGACGCGAATTTGAATTGGCGATTTCCTGCAAATCTCCTTGATCTGGAAAGTTTTGTTGCCCTTGAATTCACGCATAATTTTAGCTATTTGGCTGGGCTCATTGGGCTCATCGTAGCTTTGTTATTTACGCGTTCTATGAGAAAAAATATACTGCAGGAGCTGATCTTATTTGAAAAGCACTAATTGGCTGTCTATTCTGGCATCTACCCAATGTTTTACCATTGGCTCAATATGAATATAGTCGCCTGAATGAAGTTCCTCTTTAATCCCTTGTTCATTTTCGAAAATCACATTGCCAATAATACAAATCAGAAGTGCAGGGGTTTTGGTAATATGTTCTTTTAATTGTGCTCCACTTAATATTTCTATTGAGGTAGCATTGCTCTGTTCTGTCTTGAAAAGAGAAATGGCTGAAACCGGTTTTTCTTGGGTATGTAGAGTTCTTATGTTCATCAGATTTTTAGATTTATTGTTTATTGCATTTTGAAAAATTTGAATTGCTTAATTAAAGGTATAAGGTAGTGTTTAATAATGTGCCTCGCAAGGATAGAGAAAAAATTGTCCTGCAGATTGGCGCAGATCTGAAGTTGGATGATTGAAGTAAAATGGACGATTTTTAACTCGGGTTTTGTGCTGTGAGTGTGCAAGGAGGAGAAAAAATTGTCCCGCAGATTTCGCAGGTAAAAAGTTGGTTGATTGGTATCAAATGTGCGAGTTTTTTTTCTGGATTATCTCAGCTCTGTCAGTTTTTGATCTGCGGAATTCTGGGGAAACTATTTCTTCTGAAATTTCATCATTTCGCAGTGGATAACTTTGTGTGGCTCAAAGACGTACACTTAGTTGTTTGATTAGCTTTCATTAAAATAAGCTTACTATGCGCAATCTTGCAATTCTGGTTATTTCGTTGATGCAGTTGAGTTTAAATGCTCAAACCGGTAGCCATTTGGTGATTCAATTCGATGGCTTAAAATTGTCAGGATCTAGACTTTCCTATGAGCAGCATGTACTGAAAGATGCTTATTTTGATTTGGATGGTCAGCGCATAGAAACCAAGAATATTGCCTTTTTCAAGAATAATCACGGCTATTTTGCTAACCTCGATAGCATTACAAAATCAAAAGAAAGTTATGCCTTGCGAATCAAGGAAGGCAGAATTAGCCAATATGAGATCATCGATATTGAAATCTATGGTGGTGATCAGTTAAGAATTCCTGAGGACATGGTGCAAAATTCTCCAATGTTAGCTAGTGGTGAGTCTTTTCAGTATTACACCAAAAATGACGGAGCTATCCAAAAGGCGAAGTTTAAAAACCTAAAAGTTGATCTTGGCGATCGTTCAGAAACTTCAAAATACCTCAACAATTTCCGCAAATACCGGTGGTTTCAGCGAACAATAATTGCATTGGGATTGGGAGTAACAGCAGGAAGTTTGGCTGTAAAGCCTGACGACGTGAGTTTTACACCATTAACGGCACTCGGAATTGTGATCGGAGGATCAGCTTATTTCTTCGAATACTCTAAGAATGATGAACTTAGAAATGCAGTTGATGCTTACAACCAATAATCACTTCTTTTTGAATTGATTAATTGCATTTACTGTAAAATCGGAGAGCACCAGCTTTCCACTCATTCCTGCTCTTTCTGTTAATAAGGTATCCCAATGATCACAGCCTTCCCAAAAAACAGATTTTAGCATAGACATGGCTTCAGGATTGCTTTGTGACAAACTCTTGGCGAGTTTTTGAATAGACGAATCCATCAATTCTGTTGAATCATAGATTTCTGAATACAAGCCATTATTTTTAGCCCATTCTGCAGATCTCCATTCAGTAGCATCGATAGCCAATTGACTCATCGCAGATATTCCAATTTTGTGTTCAACAGCGGGCCCAACTACGAAAGGTCCAATTCCTACTGCGAGTTCGGAGAGTTTTACAGAAGCTTCATTGGTAGCAAAGCAATAATCCACAGCCGCAGCCATTCCTACGCCTCCACCTACCGCTTTACCCTGAACTCTTCCGATAATGAATTTCGGACATTTTCTGGCAGCATTACTAACGTTGGCAAATCCGGAAAAAAACTTCTTTCCGCTTT
>JBDNHP010000314.1:0-1913 GCA_041688765.1 Flavobacteriales bacterium | reverse complement strand
TTCCACATATCTCTTGACCCTTTGGGTAATTTGTGCTTTTGAGCTAAAATCATTCGCACAAAGGGATTCCGTTTGGGTATTGCCCGAATTGCCTGTTGCCAATATTGAATGTCCTCAGGATTGGCTAAATAATATTAACTCCCACACAGATAGCATCCAGGCATTACTTCAACTCTCAACCGATATATCTAATGTTCTTCGAAATCAAGGACTCTCAGTACAAAATTACGGTGCCAATGGAACGCTCCGTTTAATACGTCCAACAGGATTGCCCCCTGAATACACCAGAGTTTTTTGGCATGGATTGCCTCTGAATGCTGCAACGAATGGACTTGCCGACTTTTCGTTGTTTCCTGCTTTTATGTTTGATGAGCTTCAAACTTTTTCTGCCGCTTCTTCTGCTGCTTTAGGAAGCGGGGCAGGAGGCTTGTCCGTTGCGCTGAGTAATTACGAAGTACATCAGGATTGTAAATTGGGAATTGGAGCTTTTGTAGATCATGATCAAATGCTTAATAGCCATCTTGGTTTAAGGGCCAACGGACATATTTCAAAATTTAATTATAAAATTAAAATATTCAAAGCGGATGAGCGAAATGAATTCCGCTTTTTGGATGCGCAAAAACCTAGTACAGATGCAGAAATTCAAGGCCATAATAATCACAATGCAACGCACTATCTCTTGGAGGCAGGATATCATTGGAAGCAAAGTGGTTTGCGACTATCCGCATGGAGCAGTACAAGGAGAGTCAATGTACCAAATGCTCTCGGTTCATTTGCATTGAGCGATGCTAATCAAAGCGATTCTTCTTTAAGAATTGTACTTTCCTACAAAACTTTCATAAAAAAATGGAATATTGATTGGTCCTTAGCCCGATTTACTGAAGATCAGCAATACAAAAGTCATTGGATCACAGATGATCATTTTTTTATTGATAGTCATCATAAATCTGAACAATATTTGGGGAATTTAAGATTTAGAAGATCTTCGTCAAAATACAAACAGGAATGGGCTTTTCAACCTTTTCAGAACAGTATTATCAGCACGGATTATACAGAAGGAATCAATCGTGAAACTGGAATTAACTTCCTCTCATTTCATAGTTTAGAATACCATAATTTTACTTCGCAAATTCAATTAAGATCGGAACTAAGCGATCAGTTCAAAGCTTTTTTTACCGGCTCATTCATTCAAAAAATGGGAATTGGAAAAGTGCTCGAACGGAAATTGGAATCCGAATTTTCCATCAATGGTCTTTTCCGCAGGCCTACAATGAATGAACGATTTTGGCAGCCTGGTGCCAATCCGAATTTACTTCCAGAAGAAGGTTGGCAAGTTAACGGAGCTTTATCGCTTATGTCTCGAGAAGATGCACCATTGCTAGCTATTAGCAGTAAATATTTCGAATTAAATAATCGAATTGTTTGGATGCCTGAAAATGGTATTTGGTCACCAGAAAATCTTCAATTTGCCAAGGGAATTAGTTTGAGTCTGAATTATAGAAATGAATACAGAATAAGAAAAGTTAAATTGGGTATCCAGGCGAATCTGACTCGTACAATGAGCAAGTATAAACGAGGAGAATTATACGCTCAAGCGCCCTATACACCCGACTATAATGCTATATTGAGTATGAATATGAACTGGAGAAAATGGAGTTTGCAAACCAATCATTCTTATACTTCAGCACAACAAACAGATTACAGTGGCAGCCATTGGCTAGTTCTATCTCCCTTTAGCATTTCTAATGCAAGTCTTAGCTATGCAAAGCGTGTGAATAATATGAATTTGCAAGTATTTTTTGCTGTAGACAACGTCTTCAATATCTCATATCAAACTGTTTTTGCTCATGCTCTGCCTGGCAGAATTAGCAGAGTAGGAATGAGTATATATTTTGAACCTTTAATACATAAAT
>JBDNHP010000313.1:0-3425 GCA_041688765.1 Flavobacteriales bacterium | reverse complement strand
TGTTTCTCCGGTGAGGTATCTGAAAGATGGCATGGTTGAAAATCAGATTTCTAAAGCAAATTTGCTTCTAGCAGTTCATGAATTGTGCTCAAGTTTTGAGCATTGCGATTATTTTCCAGCCTACGAAATTCTAATGGACGATTTGCGCGACTATCGCTTCTACGCCAATGATATGATTCATCCATCGGAAGAAGCACAAAAATACATCTGGAAATATGTACTGGAATCTATGATTGATGAAAAATCCTCAAAACTTGCGGATAAAATCTATAACGCAACGCTTATTTCCGATCATCGGCCTCAGAATGAGGGAGTTTATCGGAAACAATTGAATGAATCCCGGCTCAAGCTGGAAATTCTACTGCGCGAGTCAAACTCACTTGCCAAAGCAGATGATCTGATTAAAAAGGACTTATAGTTTTAGGAGCAAGTAATCACTCGTCGATTTTCGATTCAGGATGTGCATATTCTTTGCACTCACCAATACAAAATGGATGTTCCTTATCATCAAAGTGGCGGATGATATTTATGCTTTTATCATTATTAAAATCGTTGAGACTGGCTGTTCCTTTATTACCATCGCCAAAGTCAACTTTAATACTGATTTTGCTCACCGTTCCCTCATCACTAAAAACGAGATCGTACATATTGAACAAAGCCCCTTTTTCAAGAAGTTCCATTTTGATTTTTGCAAGATCATCCATTGTAGTGCTTGCGTTAATTACAAGATCAACATTCTCTTGTTGGGCAGATGCGGAGAACGAAGCCGTAGCGAACAGCCCTAAGAATAGGGCAAATTGGAATTTTAGACATAATTGCAGGTTTAAAATTTTAATTGCGGTCTTGCAATATAGGGATTGTTTTTGGATGCTACAAGGTTTTGGCTCATAATCAATGGATTATGTTAATAATTAACATTGAATGACATCAGATAATATTGGATTTATGATTCGTTTATAAACGGTTTTGCATGGCGCACTTCGGCTGCGCTCAGCAAACTGTTTTGCCAAGTTGAACATTCTAAAAAATGACATGCGGTATTGGGCTACATTGGATTTTAGTGTGAAGACTGAGCTTACTCAACCCGCCGGAAGTAATGAGATTTTCATTTTTCCCCTCCATCTCAGGTAGATTTGAGGCTTCATTTATAAGCATTTATTTAGAATCGCTTGATAAGATTAATCGAAACCGTATATTTGCCATCCTTAATAAAATAAGCAATGAAATTTCTAGTTCCAAGTGCAGCCCTTCTGAAGCAAGTACAAATGCTAAGCGGCGTGCTAAACTCTAACAATACGCTACCGATTCTGGATAATTTCCTATTTGAAATTGCAGACGGTGAACTTACGATTTCAGCATCGGATCTCGAAACTACCATGACTACCCGCATGAGTATCGAGGCGAAAGAAGATGGCAAAATTGCTATTCCTGCTCGACTTCTTACTGATACCCTTAAATCTTTGCCTGATCAACCTCTTACTTTCACTATTGATGAAAGCACCGGGGCTATTGAAATCGCATCTGATTTTGGAAAGTATCGTTTAGCAGGGCAACCGGGTGATGAATTCCCAAAGAATCCTCCAATGGACGCCGCTTCTTCCATTCATATTGATGGAGATGTATTGGCCAATGCCATCAATAAAACGCTATTTGCTGCAGGTAATGATGATCTTCGTCCTGTAATGAATGGTATATTCTTCGAATTCTACAATGATTCACTTCGCTTTGTAGCAACAGATGCTCATCGTTTGGTTCGCTATTCGAGAGTAGATCAGAGTGCTGAGCAAACCGCAAGTTTCATTGTGCCTCGTAAACCATTGACATTGCTCAAGAATACTGCTTCAGGCGCAGGTCAAGTTACTATTGAGTACACCGATTCAAATGCCATGTTCACTTTTGATCAAGTGAGCTTGGTTTGTCGCTTAATTGAAGGTAAGTACCCTAATTATGAAGCGGTTATCCCAAAGGAGAATCCAAATAAGCTTACCATTGATCGCGTAGATTTACTTCAATCGATCAAAAGGGTTTCTATTTTCGCCAATAAAACCACACATCAGGTAAGACTGAAAATTGCCGGTAGCGAGTTATCGATTTCTGCTGAAGACCTCGATTATTCGAATGCAGCCAATGAGCGTCTAACTTGCAGTTATGAAGGTGAAGACATGGAAATTGGCTTCAATTCAAGATTTTTGGCCGATATGCTAGCCAATGTTAGTGCAGAAAATGTTGTTTTTGAACTCAGCGCTTCCAATCGTGCAGGTATTATTTTGCCAGCAGAACCAGAGACCGAAGGAGAGGAAATCCTGATGCTCGTTATGCCGGTGATGCTGAATTCTTAATTAGATAGAATACCAAAATAACCATTATATCTTGCCCTTAACCTTCCGAGGTTGGGGGCTTTTTTTTGGACTCTTCCTTGTAATGATATATGATTTGTTGATCCGATTCGGAACTGTTATGATGCCTCTGTTCCCTATGCTCTTTCTCGGTTTTTAACTCCTGGTATTCTACTTCTATTGCATTAAAATCCTCCATTGCACTTTCCGGCTCAATCTCTTTAGTGGCTTCGATTTCTTCTTCTATTTCCCAATTGTATTTTTTTCGCTGAGGCCCTTCTTGTCTGTACAAATAGGCAAGCGCCAAACCTGTAGCTGCTCCGCTTAAATGCCCTTCCCATGACATTTCTGGTTGAATAGGAAACATTCCCCAAAACATGCTGCCATAAGAGAATAGCACTAATGCCGAAACAGCCATCAGTGGCAAGCTCTTTCTAAAAGTCCCGCTGAAAAACAAGAAAACAGCAATTCCATAAATGGCAACACTGGCACCAATATGTATTGCAGGCCTTCCCCATAACCAGAGTAAAATACCGGAAAACAGGAGCAAACGGGGAAGGACTTTAAATGCTATGCCGCGGTAGAAGAAGAAAAGGTAGGTGTTTAAAACCAAAAATGCCCAGGTGTTATTGATGATATGGCCAAGGTCTTTGTGGAGAAAATGTACCGTGGCAATACCCCAAAGTCCCTGAACCGAACGTGGCCTCAAGCCCCATTTACGGAGATCACCCCCAAGTTGTGAATCAATTAAAAAAACAGCCCAACAGATAAGCAGGAAGATAAAAGTGATCAGAAGGGCATCAAATATATTCTTACGTTCCGGCGGCTGCATTTCTTGTTAATTATCGTTAAGGTAATAATCCTGATCAATTTCCTGATTAATATTGGAATCAAACCACGATTATGAAAAAGGTTTTCGGACTACTAATTTGCACTGTATTGTTGAGTTCTGTTGCTTTTGCCCGAAATGAGCAGCAAAGTCCACAACTTCCAAAAGAACAACAATCAGAAACGCTTAACCAAGTGAGCTTCTCAAAAGGCTTTCTGAGTCTTTTCAATCTTTTTACAACTCCTGTAGTCAGTACAGAT
>JBDNHP010000312.1:0-8039 GCA_041688765.1 Flavobacteriales bacterium | reverse complement strand
ACCTTCTGTCGTGACGTGTATGTTGATGATTTCGATGGCGATACCTGGCCTGATGTCATTTTGGCTAATACCTTTTCTCAACAACCCATTTACTATCGGAATCTCGGTGATGATATAAATGGCGATTGGCTCGGTTTTTCGGATGAAAGTGCCCTTCGGTTTCCCTTGCTCAATGAAGACAATATTCTGTTTTGTGCAGTTTGGGGAGGGGATGTTAATAGCGATGGCTTTAAAGACCTATATTTTGTTAATTACAAAGTAAATGAAGGCGGCACTCCAGCAAAAGATTATTTGCTTATCAATGATGGATCCGGTGTTTTTACGAATGAAAGTCAAGACAGGCTTGGCGACCTGCGAAACTCCGCTTTTGGAACTTCGGTTCAATTGCACGATTTAGATCAGGATGGTGATTTGGATATTATTAAGGTTTCTACATTGTACAATGTGGCTCCTTGGAATTCAATTGGAACATTTTTGCTTTTTAATAATGGCGATGGTTCGTTTATAAATTGGCAAAACTTAACGCCTTCAGCTGCCCCTTATATGTTTGAAGTAGCGGATTTCAATCTGGATGGTATTCTCGATTTGTATGTGGTTGATGATGGGCAAGATTATACTATAACCATCAACTCTTTTATCCCAAATACTAGCCTGTCAATAACTAAAACAATTCTACCATTTTCAAGTGTGGCCAGTTTCGGAGGGAATGTTCATGCCGCTGATTTGGATCTGGATGGCGACATAGACATCGGAGTTGCCGATGTAGATATAGATATCCCCCCCTGCAATTCTGGCAGGAGATTAGCTTTGTTTCGCAATGATAACGGAGTTTTTAGTGATCCTTACGGAAATATCGCATTTCTTTGGGCAACAAATAGTTACGATTTCGCTTTTCTAGATATCAACGGAGATGGTTTGCAAGACTTTATAACTGGAAAATGCTCCGGTTACGGACTCTTTATGTCTGATAATTGCGATTTAGCCCCTAATGCAGCAGACTATGACCAGGACGGTCTTGCTGATGCTTGTGATCCTTGTCCCACTAACCCTAGCCCTGAATGCGAACCCGATGTGAATTTTCCCGTTGTGAGCACCGATTACAATATTGCAAGGCAATGGAATGAAATGCTCTTGGCTTCCATTAGAAAAGATTTTGCACGACCAACAGTGCACGCCCGTAATTTGTTTCACACATCAATTGCTATGTGGGATGCATGGGCCGTTTTTGATGAAAATGCATGTACATTCCTCTTAGGCCAAACAGTTGATGGATTCACCTGTGATTTTGATGGGTTTCCAGCTCCTAATAATATTCAGGCAGCACGCGACACTGCCATTTGCTATGCCAGCTATCGACTACTCTCCCATCGCTTTGCTAATTCTCCCAATGCCGTTTTATTGTCAACTGCCTACAATAACCACATGCAAACTTTGGGAATGAATCTCGGCTTCAATTCGGTAGATTACAGCAATGGCTCAGCCGCTGCTTTAGGAAATTACATTGCGCAATGCATTATTGAATTTGGCTTACAAGATGGCTCTAATGAGCAAAACGCCTACGCCAACACCTCTTATGCTCCGGTTAATATTCCGCTCATTGTAGATTTACCAGGCAATCCTGATATCAGCGATCTTAATCGCTGGCAGCAAATTACACTTGATCTATTTATTGATCAAAGTGGCAATGCAATTCCAGGGGCTACGCCTCCATTTTTATCGCCTGAATGGGGTCAAGTTTCTCCCTTCGCTCTTCAGTCAGATGATATGGTTAGTAATAATCGCAATGGCTTTGATTATGTCGTTTATCATGATCCTGGCACACCGCCATTAATCAATATGGATGGAACAGGTGATTCAGAATATTACAGATGGAACTTTGTTACAACAGCTACATGGTCGTCCCATTTAGACCCTACAGATGGAGTTATGTGGGATATTTCTCCGGCTAGTTTGGGTGATCGCAATGAATTACCCGCCACTGTTGCAGATTACCCTTCATTCTATGATCAACTAAATGGAGGAACAATAAACAATGGTCATCCTATAAATCCGGCTACCGGATTGCCTTATGAATCCAATTTAGTACCTCGAGCTGACTACACCAGAGTTTTGGCAGAATTCTGGTCTGATGGCCCAGAGTCAGAAACACCTCCAGGTCATTGGTTTACCATTTTCAATTATGTAGCGGATCATCCTGAAATAGAAAAAAGATATAAAGGAATCGGTCCTATTTTGGATGATCTGGAATGGGACGTCAAAGGCTATCTCACTTTGGGCGGGGCTATGCATGATGTTGCAATTACAACCTGGGGTATAAAAGGTTGGTATGATTATATCAGGCCGCTTTCTGCAATCCGCGCAATGGGTGATTTAGGTCAAAGTTCAGATCCATTGGGCACTTCCTATCACCCCGCAGGATTGCCAATAATTCCAGATTACATTGAATTGGTTGAAATGGGTGATCCTCTCGCCGGGCTGTCAAATGAGCATGTTGGGAAAATAAAATTGAAAGCTTGGAAAGGCCATAAGGCCATCAACAACGTTGATTCAGAATTCGCTGGAGTGGGTTGGATACTAGCTGAAAATTGGGAGCCTTACCAAAGGCCATCATTTGTGACACCCCCATTTGCGGGGTATGTTTCCGGTCATTCTTCATTCTCAAGAGCTGCAGCCGAAGTGATGACGCTAATGACTGGAAATGAATATTTCCCCGGTGGAATGGGAGAATTTACAGCACCTATGAATGAATTCCTTTTATTTGAAGATGGTCCCAGCGTTGATGTTCACTTACAATGGGCAACCTATCGTGATGCGGCTGATGAATCTGCCCTATCCAGAATATGGGGAGGAATTCATCCTCCTGCTGATGATATTCCAGCCCGAAAAATCGGAATTGAAGTGGGTATTGATGCGTTCTATTTTGCAGAAGCATATTTCACAGATTCAGACAATGATGGTCTTTGTGATGCATTTGATTCAAATGAATGCATTGGCGATTTGAACAACGACGCAATGAGAAGTGTAGCTGATTTGCTCATATTACTATCCGACTACGGCTGTTCTGGACCGGAATGTATTGGTGATATTGATGGAAATGGATTTACGAATACCAATGATCTGATTGGTGGATTTCTTCCATTCTTTGGGTTGCTTTGCGATTAAATAATTAAGGCTATTATTATTTATATTAAATGTGACGTTAAATATTGCAACATTTTATTTGACTAAGTGCCTCTTTCGATCCTACCAATAATGACCTTTTAAATGAATGCCAACCGCTTAGAAGCATTTAGTGATGGCGTTTTGGCCATTATTATAACAATTATGGTGCTTGAAATGAAAGTTCCTGAAGGAACAGAAATCAAAGCCCTCTTTCCAATTATTCCTATTTTTCTAAGCTATACCTTGAGTTTTGCGTACATCGGGATTTACTAGAACAACCACCATCACATGCTACAGGTAACCAACAAAATAAGTGGTAAAATTCTATGGGCCAATTTGCACCTTTTGTTCTGGCTTTCACTTGTGCCTTTCACCACAGGCTGGATGGGAGAGAATTACTTTGCTCCTATGCCTTCCGCATTGTATGGCTTTGTGCTGTTAATGGCTGCATTCGCCTATTGGATTCTTCAAAGCTCTATTATTGCAGAAATGGGGAATGATTCTATTATCGCTAAAGCAGTAGGAAAAGACTATAAAGGAAAAGCATCCTTAGCGCTTTACATTTCTGCTATACCATTGAGCTTTGTGAGTGTGTTCATTTCGGGAGGTATTTATGTTCTTGTAGCTTTTATTTGGTTAATTCCAGACAAAAGAATCGAGAAACACATCAAACAATAGGCCCTTTTCACCAATTCAATTATTCGGATGAATAACACGATTTGCTAATAAATAATACCTTGCACTAAATTTATTACGATGAACAAATTAATAGACTTACATAGTCCATGTCCAATGAGCCTCAAAAGCATTGAGAACAATAGTTTCCAGTGCAAAAGTTGTAACAAGAAAATATTGGATTTACGCAATAAAAGCCCGGAAGAAATAAGAAGAGAATTCAAAGGCACAAATATCTGCGGAATCTTCAATGAAAATCAAATACAAAAAAGAACCTTTAGTTTTTCATATCGCCTAAGATTCACTCTACTTACAATAATCGCATACTTCGGTTTTAATGTGAAGCCTATAATCGCTCAAAGCGAGCTTAAACATGAGACTCAGAATGAACATACTTTCACTGTTTCGCCCGAAAAACCTAAGCAAACTGAAGCACAAAATGAGGAGAAAAAACAGAAAAGAAAAAATTTCTTCAGAGCAAGGAAAAATAAAAAAGTAAAACAGTTCAGATTCACAGGCTGCCCTTCATTTTAAGAATATGAAACACTTCGCTTTATTCTGTTTTATTCTGCATTCAAGCTTAGTTTCAACGCAGATAAAAAATATCGCAATTGAAACTCCCTCATCAGATTTTGTATTTCGAGGAATAGAAAATCAACTCAATATAGTAGTTGAGGGATATTCTTGTAATGATTTGTTGTTTAATGTAATAAATGCGGGCTATAAATGGTCAGGTTGCACATTAATTATACTCCCAAATGACAAAGCTCTTACTTGCAGTATTGAAATAATGGATAGTGCAGGACAGATCATCGATACTCGCAATTTATTCATTCGCCAGCAGCCTAACCCTGTTGCAGTTATTAGTGGTTATGGCTCGGCAAATATCTTTATAGAAAAGAATGTTATAGCTTCTGCTACAAACATCCAGCTCAGCCAGCCTGAACTAAGAAATTATGGAAACATTCCGGTGTGGTTTATCCTGAGTTTCACTTTACAAATAGAACATCCGGCTGGGCTTTTGTTAGAATTTGAAAATATAGGTTCTGAAATAAATGAAAAGGCTCAATCAGCACTCCAAAATTGTATACCGAATTCAAAAGTCAGAATAAGCAATGTTCTAGCCTCAGATCCAAGCGGAAATGAAATAAGATTGGCTAATCTGCAACTTGTAGTTCAATAAAGGGCCAGTGTAATTCGGGCTGCTTGCTTTTCAATCATTACATTTGCATAAATCATCCTAATTATGTCCCACATAGATCTCAGTATTATTTATCCTAATCAGGGAATTGGCCAAATCAAATTTGGCATGACAAGGGAGCAAATAAAGCTAATCCTTGGAGAGCCTGATGAGGTGGAAGATGTAAATGTTGAAGAGGTTGAGGCTATTGGCGAATCTTGGCACTACGATGAAATCGAATTATCGCTTTCCTTTGATAGTGAAAATGAATGGGCACTTTCCGATTTTTCAGTAACTAATCCTGTTAGTCATATTTCCGGTAAAATTCATGTGGGCATGAACCAGCAAGCACTTTTGGATTGCCTGGACGAAATTGCTTGGGATGATATTGAAACCGAATCATGGGAAAATGCTGGTGCTGAAGAGATCTACCTCATAGAATCAGCTCAAAACGGAATTATGTTTTGGATAGATGAGGGTATACTTTCCGAAATTCAATGCTATCAAGCTTGATTATAGATTAAGCTTTTACTGCCTAGTAATTTATTGCCTTTTTTTTCTGCAATATTCTCTATTTTCGGGGCTTTTCCATTCCTTAGAATGTTCTATCTATGCACATGAGCCGTTCAATCGCCATACTATCATTAATAAAAATGCTGTTTTTAGCGCATATTATCCAGGCGCAAAACACGGCCAAATTTAGCATCAGCGGGTATTTAGAAGACATCCAGACTGGCGAAAAACTCATCGGCGCTACGATCTACGATTACAAAACAGGGCAGGGCATTTCCAGCAATATCTACGGATTCTACAGTCTCACCTTGCCTTCCGATAGCGTTGATCTGCTTTTCAGTTATGTGGGATACCAGCCAATCAGGAAGGCCTTTATGCTCGATGAAGACATGAGAATTGATATTCGCTTGGAGCCCGGGCAGGTTTTGGCTGAAGCAGAGATAGTTGCTGATGTAGAAAAAATTCAGGAAAGAACTCAAATGAGCAGTCTTGAACTTGACATGAATAAGGTTAGGAGTTTGCCTGTTTTGATGGGCGAAAGGGACATTATTAAAACGCTTCAACTACTCCCCGGCGTGCAATCAGGCACAGAAGGCGCAAGCGGATTATATGTGAGAGGGGGAAGCCCAGATCAAAATCTCATTTTACTCGATGGTGTGCCCATTTACAATGCCTCTCACCTTTTCGGATTTTTCTCCGTTTTTAATTCCGATGCTATTAAAAATGTTGACTTGGTGAAAGGTGGCTTTCCCGCCAGATATGGTGGAAGAGTGTCTTCTGTGCTCGACATTCGAATGAAAGAAGGCAATATGAACGAAATTCACGGCGAAGGATCTATTGGGATAATTGCAAGTCGTTTCACGTTGGAAGGTCCCCTAGCCAAAGACAAAGCCTCCTTTCTAATTTCCGCGAGAAGAACCTATATCGATATTCTTGCGCAGCCTTTCATAAGGGCTGCTGAAGCGGATGGCACAGGAGGATACTACTTTTATGATCTCAATACCAAGCTCAACTATATTCTAGATGATAACAACCGCATTTACCTCAGCGGTTACTTTGGCAGAGATCGGGCTTACACCAGATACAGTAATAATTTCGATAATGCAACAGAAGACTTCAAGGCCTCTTTGTCATGGGGTAACGCAATTGTAGCTCTTCGTTGGAATCACATTCATAATGCTAAATTATTTAGTAATACTACAGCCACATTCAGCAATTATAACTTTAGCACAGATATTGAATTAACAGTTAATTCAGAAACAGATGATGACGAATTCCTGAGATTTATATACGACTCCGGTATTCGAGATTTTGGTGTTAAATCAGATTTTGATTTTATTCCAAATCCTAATCATTATACCAAGTTTGGTGGAGCATATACTTACCACACTTTCACTCCTGGAATCAATCAATATGAATTAGACGATGCATATAGCAGCTTAGACACAACCTTTGGCTCCAATAAAGTATATGCACATGAGTTCTTCGTTTATGCAGAAAACGATTGGAAGATAAATTCAAGATTAAAGCTCAACGGAGGATTACATTTAGCAGGATTTCTTGTTAATAATAAAACCTACTTCAGTCTTCAACCAAGGTTTTCAGGCCGGTATTTGCTGAATGATGTTTCTTCTTTAAAAGCCTCCTATTCAAGAATGGCTCAGTTTCTTCATTCATTAAGTAATAGTTCCATTGGTTTGCCCACTGATTTATGGCTCCCAGCCACTGACAAAACAAAACCACAATTTGCTGATCAAGTCGCACTTGGTTATGCCCACGATCTGAATTCACAATTTGAAATAAGTGCCGAGATTTATTACAAATGGATGTATAATCTCATTGAATATAAAGATGGGGCAAGCTTTCAGGGCACCGGTGAAGACTGGCAAAATAAAGTGGAAACTGGCAAGGGCGATGCTTATGGTTTGGAACTCCTTCTCGAAAAGAAAAAAGGAAAACTCAGTGGTTGGATTGGCTATACTTTGAGCTGGAGCAACAGACAATTCGCCAATCTCAATAATGGCGAAACATTTCCTTATCGCTTCGATAGAAGACATGATATTGGTCTTGCCTTAACCTATACTTTTAATGAAAATGTTGATGCCGGTTTTGTATGGGTTTATGGCACCGGAAATGCTGTTACACTTCCGGTGGGGCGCATGCCTGCGTTCACAGATGTGCCTGGACTCGCTGATTTTCAATCTTATTTTGGTGGTGAATTAGACGTTATTACCAACCGCAACGCATATCGAATGCCCGCTTATCATCGAGCTGACTTTGGCGTCAATCTTCACAAAAAAAAGAAATGGGGAACGAGAACCTGGAGCCTCGGATTTTACAATATTTATAATCGCCAAAACCCGTTCTTCCTCTATTTCTCCAACGATGATCAGGGAAACAAAAAGCTTTTTCAAATAAGCCTTTTTCCCATTCTGCCAGCCGTTTCATATAACTTCAAATTCTAATTGAAATGAAAGCAAACTTCCTATTTCTCCTATTTTCATTTCTT
>JBDNHP010000311.1:0-6049 GCA_041688765.1 Flavobacteriales bacterium | reverse complement strand
TAAAACTCGGCATGAGTGATTTGTTTGAGGATTATAAAGTAATTGGAGGATTCAGATTGTCTGGAAGTTTAGACAATAATGACTACGGTTTGCGCTTTGAAAATTTAAGCGGAAGGCTTGATAAAGTGTACACTTTTCAACGTCAGAGCTTGAGAAGATTTGTTGATTTTTCTGCACTTCAGTATCATACGCATAGCTTTGAGTACCAATTGCGTTGGCCATTGGATGAACTAACCAGTATACGGGGTTCAATCATGTACCGAAATGACCGTCAAGCAACGCTGTCAACTGATTTGGTAACACTCGGTAGGGGCAATGTGAATACCAATAATGTTGGACTAAAACTCGAGTATGTTTTTGATAATACCATCAACAAAGGACTCAATTTATTTAACGGAACCCGTTATAAGCTTTTCGCAGAATATTACCAGGAAACTAAGGCTGGCGAAACGGATTTTGGGGTGCTTGGAGCAGATTTCAGGCACTATCAAAAAATTCATCGCGATATGATATTCGCGCTCAGAATTGCTGGTAGCACTTCATTTGGTTCAAAACGTTTAGTGCATTATTTAGGAGCAGTAGATAATTGGCTTTTCCAGAAAATTGATAACAGCATGCCTATTTCTGATGATCAGAATTATCAGTATCAAACCTTAGGCAGCCCAATGCGAGGGTTTTATGTGAACAGCCGCAATGGAAATTCATTTGCAGTAATGAATGCCGAAGTTCGATGGCCAATATTTAAATATTTCCTTAACAAACCCATCAAGTCTGATTTTGTGGAGAATTTTCAGCTAATCACTTTTAGTGATGTTGGTTCAGCATGGACCGGTAAGAACCCATATTCAGATGAAAACTCTTTCAATACTCAGGTCTACCAAGGTAATCCAGTAACGGTAACCATCGACAATAACCGTGAACCTATTATTTACGGTTATGGTTTTGGCTTAAGATCCCGATTGTTAGGCTATTTTGTACGTGCTGATTGGTCATGGGGAATAGATGATGGCCTAGTTTTGCCAAGAGTGTTTTATCTTTCACTCAATCTTGATTTCTAATTGCAAGCAAATAAAAATACATTTGGCCTTGGCATGAACATGGATTTGAATAGCATTTTAATTTTAATTCTTATCGGTATTTGCGCCGGAATGTTAAGCGGTTTCATTGGTGTTGGCGGTGGTTTGGTAATCGTTCCCGCACTTATTTATTTTATGGGACTGAACCAGCTTCAGGCACAAGGAACGAGTTTGGCCATTATGATTCCACCCATCGGAATAATGGCTGTGATGAATTATCACAAAACCGGAAATGTAAATTTTACATACGCCCTAATTATTGCTATCACTTTTGTTCTCGGCGGATATTTGGGTTCTAAAATAGCATTGAAAATATCACCTGTAAAAGTGAAATTCTTTTTTGGAATCATCTTGCTATACTCCGCTTTCAGAATGATCTGGACTTCTGGAACCACCTTATTTTCTAATCATGCTAACTAGAGAATCCGTATTACAACTTTCGGCAGAAGTATTTGAAAGAGTAAAATCATATCGAAGACATTTGCATGCTAATCCGGAATTGTCTTTTAAAGAATACAATACTTCAGCATTTATTTGTTCAGTACTGGAACAGGAAGGAATTCCTTTTCAAACGGGTTTTGCCGGAACGGGCATTACCGCTCTTATTGGCGAAAATGCTGGCCCTGTAATAGCATTGCGCGCTGATATGGATGCTCTGCCAATCATTGAGCTGAATGATGTAGAATACAAGTCGAAAAATGAAGGCATAATGCATGCCTGCGGACATGATGTTCACAGTGCTTCCTTGCTTGGAGCCGCTTTGGTTTTGAATAGATTGAAAAAAGATTTGCCGGGAAAAGTTAAACTCGTTTTCCAACCCGGAGAAGAAGTTTTGCCGGGTGGTGCATCTTTAATGTTAAAAGAGGGAGCACTTAATAATCCATGGCCTGGGGCCATTTTCGGACAACATGTTCACCCTGAAATAAAAGCCGGAGAAGTTGGTTTTTGCCCTGGCCCTTATATGGCATCAACTGATGAAATCTATGTAACCGTTAAAGGAAAAGGGGGTCATGCAGCACTTCCACATCGTGTAATTGATCCTGTTTTAATTAGCGCTCATTTAATTGTTGCATTGCAGCAAATAGTGAGCAGATCAGCTAATCCGATTATTCCAAGTGTTTTGTCATTTGGAAAAGTGCAGGCTAATGGGGCAACCAATATCATTCCTGATGAGGTAAAAATGGAAGGTACATTCAGAACACTTAATGAAGACTGGCGAGCAGAAGCTCATATTCGAATGAAAGCCTTAGCGGAGCAATTGGCAATAAGTATGGGTGGTTCTTGTGATTTCGTAATTGAGCGTGGATATCCGTTTCTAGTGAATCATGAAACACTCACTTTGAAAGCCAGAAAATTTGCGCAGGAACTCTTGGGAGAGACCGCTGTGATTGATCTTCCGCAGCGAATGACAGCAGAAGATTTTGCCTATTATTCTCAAGTTATGCCGGCATGTTTTTACCGTTTGGGCACATCATCAGCTAATGGAAATTATACTGCCGGATTGCACAATGCACGATTTAATATTGACGAATCAGCATTGCTCACCGGAACATCACTCATGTCATGGCTTGCAATCCGCTGGATGCAGGAGCCTGAATTATAATTAGTTTGCTACTTCGCTGAGGAATTTGATCCGCACCAATCTCAATTCTTCTTCTGAAAAATCATCTTTGAATTTGCGGAATGCATCTTCGAGAGAATCCGTTTGAGCATTTAAAAAATACTCATGAATTTCCTCTTGTGAATCCTCATCCAAAAGATCGTTCAGATAATATGCAATGTCGATTCTGGTGCCGGAATGAACAATTGCTTCAAGTTCTGAAAGCAAATCTTCATATTCTAATCCTTTAGAAGAAGCCACATCAGGTAAGGGTATTTTTTTGTCGATATTCTGAATGATCTGAACTTTAATTCCGGATCGGTTCACAATCGACTTCACAATCATATCCTGTGGTCGGTCAATTTGATTTTCTTCAACATAATTTGAAATCAGCTCAATAAACTCAGCGCCAAATTTCTGCGATTTTCCTTTTCCAACACCGCTTATTTGAGTGAGTTCGTCTTCGGTTATCGGATAAGTACTTGCCATTTCTTCCAAAGAAGGATCCTGGAAAATAACATAAGGAGGCAGATTTTTTTCTTTGGCAATGCGCTTTCTGAGATCTCTCAAAAGGTTTAGGAGTTCATCATCGAGTGCGCCGCCACCATCGCGGGCATTTACAATTAGTGATTCTTCCTCATCGATATCTGAATAATCAGCTTCACGAAGAAGCATGAAGGATACAGGCTCATTTAGAAATGCTTCACCTTCCTCAGTGAGTTTGAGTGTTCCATAGCTCTCGACTTCTTTTTTCAGAAAACCTCCAACTATACTTTGTCGTGCAACGGCGTGCCAGAATTGTTCTGAATAGTCGCGCCCAGCGCCAAACAACTCGTGAGCATTTGCCTTGTAATTGCAAATTTCAGAGGTTTCAAATCCGGTTAGCACATTAACGATGAAGCGGTTTTTATGAGCCTCACGGAATTCTTTAACGGCTTGCAGAAAAAGAGCTACTTGCTCCATTCCTTCTACTTTCTCTTTAGGATTTCTTGAATTATCATCCATCATAGCCCCAGGGCCATTGATTTCGTCAAACTCCTCGCCAAAATAATGAAGTAAATATTTTCTTCTCGACATGGAAGTTTCTGCATAAGCAACAACTTCCTGAAGTAATTGTGATCCTATTTCTTGCTCACCTAAAGGTTTGCCTTGCAAAAATTTCTCAAGCTTTTCTATGTCTTTATAGGAATAGAATGCTACACACACCCCTTCACCACCGTCCCTGCCAGCTCTGCCGGTTTCTTGATAATATGACTCAAGACTTTTGGGCATATCGTAGTGGATTACGAAGCGCACATCTGGTTTATCAATACCCATTCCAAATGCTATAGTTGCAACAATCACGTCCACATCTTGCATTAAAAATTCATCCTGAACTTTGCTTCTATGGTGCCCATCCATTCCCGCATGATAAGCCAATGCCTTAATTCCATTGGCCTGAAGTAGATTGGCAATTTCTTCAACCTTTTTTCTGCTTAGGCAATAGATGATGCCACTCTTACCATCATTTTGTTTGATGTACTGTATGATCTGTTTTATAGCATTTTTCTTCGGACGTATTTCATAATATAGGTTGGGTCGGTTAAAGGATGCTTTAAAAACTTTGGCATCCGTCATGCCCAAATTCTTCTGAATGTCTTGCTGAACTTTTGTCGTTGCAGTTGCAGTCAAAGCAATGATAGGAACTTTTGCTATCTCTCCGATAATTGGCTTTAAGCGTCGGTATTCCGGCCTGAAATCATGGCCCCATTCTGAAATGCAATGCGCTTCGTCAATAGCCACAAATGAAATAGGAACGCCGCTTAAAAAAGCAACATTTTCTTCTTTTGTAAGTGATTCGGGAGCTACATATAAAAGTTTAGTTTTTCCCTCGAGAATATCATTGCGTACTTGCTGTAATTCGGCTTTATTCAGTGAAGAGTTCATGAAATGAGCAACTCCGTCATCATCGCTGAAACCCCGAAGTGCATCTACCTGATTCTTCATTAGTGCAATGAGCGGAGACACAATAATGGCTGTTCCCTCACTCATGAGCGCAGGCAATTGGTAACACAATGACTTACCACCTCCTGTTGGCATAATCACAAATGCGTCATTTCCATCAAGAAGGGCTTGGATCACAAGTTCTTGTTCCCCTTTGAATTTATCGAATCCGAAAAACTTCTTAAGCGCTTCCCGAGGCGCCATCTCTGTAGTGGTCATTAAATACTTACTTTTGCCTTTCTAAAATACAACTATCGAACCGATATCCAACATTTTTTTTTAAAACCCTGTAATTGGGTGATTACTATGGACATTCAGAGCTCTGCAAGACATACTTTACGACTAGAAGCCCAAGCAGTTTCAAAGCAGATCGACCATATAAACGCAGAATTTGAACGCGCAGTGCGTAAAATACTCGAAATTAAAGGTCGTGTTATTGTAACTGGTATCGGTAAGAGTGCAAATATCGCTCAGAAAATCGTAGCAACGTTTAATTCAACCGGAACTCCTGCCGTTTTTATGCATGCTGCCGATGCAATTCATGGTGATTTAGGCAATGTGCAGAAGGATGATGTTGTAATCTGTATTTCAAAAAGTGGCAGTTCTCCGGAAATTAAAGTATTGGTGCCTCTGGTGAAAAGTATGGGTAATACCTTTATTTCTATGGTTGGAAATCTGGATTCTTTTTTAGCGCAAAATGCAGATATCCTTATTAATACAACAGTTGATAAAGAAGCCTGTCCTAATAATCTCGCACCAACCAGCAGTACTACAGCCCAATTGGCGATGGGTGATGCTTTAGCGGTTTGTTTAATGGAAGCCCGGGGATTTAATTCCAATGATTTTGCGCGTTTTCATCCGGGTGGTGCTTTAGGAAAAAAGCTCTATCTGAGATGTGCTGATATTACTGATGCTGGCAAAAAACCTCAGGTTGGTCTTAATGCCCCTTTGAGAGATGTTATCATAAATATATCATCTAATCGTTTAGGAGCTACTGCTGTAATTGATCAAGGTAAACTCGCCGGAATTATTACCGATGGAGATTTGAGAAGGATGCTTGAAAAGCACCAGGATCTGGATGGTATTGAGGCTCATCATATTATGACTGCAAATCCAAAACATGTAGATGCTGAGAGTTTGGCTGTACAGGCATTTGAAATCATGGAAAAGTATAATATAACCCAACTGCCTGTGCTGGCTGATGGAGAGTATGCCGGAATTATTCATCTTCACGACATCCTGAAGGAAGGCATTTACTAGAATTATGGCTGAGGCGCAGGAAAAAGACATGTCATTTCTTGATCATCTGGAGGAGTTACGCTTCAGAATCATGCGATCTGCTATTGCAATCTTAGTAGGAGCAACGGCAATTTTTATTTTTGATGAATTT
>JBDNHP010000027.1:0-5230 GCA_041688765.1 Flavobacteriales bacterium | reverse complement strand
CTTATGGAGCTGGAAATGCTGTGGCTTGGTACACTTTTAACGACTTTTCTCCTGCGATTCGCCTTGGACTTGATGCCGCTATTGGTGTGCCTGAGTTAAGTGAGGATCAAATGCTTCAACTTATGCAAAACACGCCTAATCCTTTCACTGAAAACACTGTTGTTCCTTATACTTTGGAAGCAGCAGGTCGCGTTTCTTTGGATGTTTATGACATGACTGGCAAGCTTGTAATGAGTGTTGAAGAAGGCACTAAACCTGCTGGATCACACCGCTTAGAACTCAATGCTTCTGATTTCAGCAAAGGAATGTATTTCTACACTCTAAATGCTAATGGAGCGAGCAAAACTCGTAAAATGATCATTCACTGAGATTGATATTTGATATGAAAAAGCCGGCTTTTTGCCGGCTTTTTCGTTTTATTCTCACACTAATTCTATGAATAATATGCTATGATCATTCAATTTTCTATCTTTCGATAAATGCGTCTAAAATGAAAAACCTCATAGCAGGAATTTTCTTGATATTTTTAGCAGATCATCTTTCTGCGCAACATATTGATGATGGGACATATCTATATGACTCCCATTCTTTTAATAACAAAAAGGCCAATCGGGAAACCATTATTTGGTCGGAGGATTTTAGTAATGGAATTCCAGCCAATTGGACAAATTCAGGCTCTCCGGCTTTGGCATTATGGGAATATCGAGGGCCATTAACACTGCCTGACAACACCGCCGGGACAAGAGGGTCTTGTTTACCAGAAGGACAAGAGTCCGGAGCACCAATTGATTCAGAAAGCTTGGATAATGGTTTTGTTATTTTTGATTCCAATTATTGGGATGATGAAGAAGGACCTTGTGGAAATTTTGGATCGGGATTGGCAGTTGCGCCTCACGCATCATCACTCACAACAAATGCAATTAATCTGAGTGCATACCCTTATGTGGGCTTGGAGTTTAACCAGTACACCAAAAATTATACTTCCATTCATCGTGTGCAATTGAGTATAAA
This sequence comes from Flavobacteriales bacterium, assembly GCA_041688765.1. Taxonomy (GTDB): domain Bacteria; phylum Bacteroidota; class Bacteroidia; order Flavobacteriales_D; family Sanyastnellaceae; genus JBDNHP01. Next base: position 4,219 of record JBDNHP010000027.1, on the reverse strand, counting down.
TAACCAGCCTTTTTTTGATGTTTTTTCTCAAAATTTAGGCTTAAATTCAGAAACGAGCAGGGATGAAGTTGTAAGCGTAAATATTAGTCAATTTGCAGGATTTCAGGCAAATGTGAAGGTCAGGTTTTTGTTTGAGGGCACTTATTACTTCTGGATGATTGACGATGTAAAACTAATAGCATTAGACCCCAATGATTTGTCATTGAATGAGCCGACTTATGGCGACTTTGACATCAATAATCCTGATCATTCTACAGGCTTCGAATATTTGGAATATTCAATTTATCCTCAAGCTATGCTCAGTGAGCTCAAATTTTCTGCAGCTATTGCTAATGATGGCGGACTTGTTCAAACAAACGTTAATTTGAACGTGAGTCTGGACCGTGTTTCTGCGCCAAATGAAAATCTCTATTCAGATCAAAGCGAAAGCATTTTGCTAAATCCGGGATATACTGAAGTGCTGAGAGCCGGAACTTATTCGCTTGATCCTATTGTTGGTGATTACGAGCTAACTTTTTCTGCGAATCAATCTGAAGTCGATGATCAACCGGAGAATAATGTAAAACAGAAATTATTATCTATTGCGCCCACTCTTTACGCCCGTGATCACAGATCATTGGAAGGTGTTTATATTCCGGCACCACAACAGCAATCCATTCCTTATGAGTTTGGGAATATTTATTTGATTACTGCGGCTAACCAGCAAATTCATTCAGTGGAATGTGGCATTTCTTTGGGTTCATTAACCGGTTCACAGATTTATGCAGCTTTGTATGAATTTGACCTCTCTAATGGGGTGAATGCTGAATTTGTGGCGCAAAGTGGGTCGTTTTCAATTGAGGGAGATGATCTTAATAATTTGGGGGAGGAGAAAATGATAAGCCTAATTTTTGACTCACCTGTAGCCTTAAATAATGGAATGGCTTATGCAGTTATGGTGGGCTCATTATCCGGAGCACCTTTCGTGTTATCAGGCATAAGTGGAGATGCCCCGGCACTCACTTCTTGGGTGTATTATCCTGAGAGTGAAGGCTGGTTTTTTCTTTCTAAAATGCCAATGGTCAGAATGAATCTTGATGATAATAACAGTGTAAATAATGTTGAAGGTATAACTGATATTATAGTGTGGCCGAACCCAACACAAAACAATATTAATATTAATTCAAAAAACTTAGATATTATAGAGGTTTATAATCTGGCAGGAGAGCTTGTTAAATCAGAAAAAGTGAACGCAAATACTACTACTCATTCGTTCACAATTGCTGAGTTCGCATCTTCAATTTATGTTCTTAAAGTGCTGGATATAAATGGATTTTCATACTTTAAAAAAATATTAAAATATTAATATGGGTATTAAATCCATTATTAGTAAGCCTATAGCTAAATGGTTGGTTAAAGGGCGTTATAAATATTATAGAGACCCTATAAAGTGCCAAGAAGATACATTTAAATATTTAATAAAAAATGGATCATTTACGCATTTTGGAAGTGATCAGGGAATGAACCAAAACTGGTCTGTTTCGGATTATAGAAGCGCTGTAAATCTCCGAGATTACGAACAGTTTAAGCCATATATCAATCAAATACTAGAGGGTAAGGAGAATATATTGTGGCCCGGAAAGCCGATATATTTGTGCAAAACATCCGGAACAACTTCAGGAATGAAGTATATTCCTCTAACCAAAGAATCGCTTCCAAATCATATTGGATCTGCCCGAATGGCATTAATGTCGTACATAGCAGAAACGGGTGAATCGCGCTTTGTAGATGGCAAAATGATTTTTTTACAGGGAAGTCCGGTGTTGGAAATGCATGCTCAATCTGGCATTCCTTTCGGACGCCTATCCGGAATTGTTGCAAATCATGTTCCGAAATATCTTCTTAAAAACAGAATGCCATCTTATAAAACGAACTGTATCGACGACTGGGAGAGCAAAGTAGATGCAATTGTGCTCGAGACGTTTAAGGAAGACATGCGTTTAATTAGTGGAATTCCAGCTTGGGTTCAGATGTATTTTGAAAAGCTCTTAGAGCGTTCTGGTAAATCTAGTATTCGTGATGTATTTCCAAATTTTTCCTTGTTTGTATATGGTGGGGTGAATTTCGAACCTTATCGCGCAAGATTCGAGAAGCTTATTGGAGGGGAGATTCCAAGTATTGAACTCTACCCTGCTTCGGAAGGATTTATTGCATACCAAAATTCGCAAGATGACAATGGTTTATTGTTGGTTCTGGATGAAGGAATTTTTTACGAGTTTATTCCTACCCTAGAGTATAGCCATGAAAATGCCCAAAGACTTACTATTGCTGATGTTCGGATCGGTGTAGATTATGTTCTCGTTCTGAGTACTGATGCTGGTTTGTGGTCCTATGTAATTGGCGACACTATAAAATTCACTAGTCTGGATCCACCTAAAATTAGGGTTAGCGGAAGAATAAGTCATTATACATCCGCTTTCGGCGAACACGTTATTGCAGAAGAAGTGGAGCGCGCAATGGTTTATGGACTTAAAATGAATCCCTCGGAAATTTTAGAATTCAGTGTTGCTCCCCAAGTGCAGCCATCAGAAGGTTTACCATATCACGAGTGGTTTGTAGAGTTTGCCGTTTTACCGGAGAATATTAATGCTTTAGCCGGTTTTATTAATGATGAAATGCAAAAGCAAAATGTTTACTACAAGGATTTGATAAAAGGAAGCGTCTTGCAATGTTTGAAAATAACTCCTGTTAAACCGGGGTCTTTCAATGATTATATGAGAAGCGTTGGAAGGTTGGGAGGACAAAACAAAGTTCCGCGTCTTTCTAATGACAGAAAAATTGCAGATCATCTTTCTCAATTCAAGATTGCATAATAATTGCAGTTTATTCGTTATGTATGGAATGAAATCTATTTTTATAATCATTTTGATATTTGCTTTGCCGGTAGCCGTGTTTTCTCAAATCTCGCTGGAGCCAGCTACCATTGATTTTGGACTCCTTGAAAGAAGTACAGACAGAGTGCGCGATATTGTGATAAGTAACAAGGGTAATAAAATGGCCCTCGTTCTGAAATCAAATTTTAGTGATGAGTTTGATATCTTATTCTCCTCGCGTGAAATTCCACCGGATTCTTCCATAATACTTCGGATTAAATTCAAACCAAAGCGTAAAGGAAAGTTTTCGGAAAATGTAGATTTGTGGTTTAGTACCGAAAATAAAGCCACTAAGATCAGTTTTAATGCAGATGTAACATACCTTAATCCCGCTGACAATACAGCTTGTCCAAATTTTGGTGACCAACCTTATAATTGCTGTGATGGACCGGAATTATTGGTAAAGTTTTTCGATGCTGAGACCCACGAGCCTATTCAGGCAAGACTGAGAATTGTAAATCAAGGAGTATTGGTTTTGGATGAGAAGGCAGACAAAAACATGGAGGTAAGGGCAGAGCTCCCAATTTCATGGTATTATCTTGAAGCAAAGGCCACAGGCTATCTTCCCGATGACACCGCTTCTTATGTCAATACTCGATCTAATTATTTTGAGCTATTTCTTCAGCCTGAAAAAGTTCAACAAGTTGAAGTGTCAGACTCTATTTTGGAAACCGATTCATTACACGAAATACAAATTCCAAATGGGCAAGACCAAACATCGAAGAGCCTTATTAATCCTGTAGAATTTGCGGAAATTGACAGTTATGAAGGATTACCATTGAGCACATTTCGCAGAAATAACATCGTTTTTTTAATAGATGTATCTCAATCAATGGCAGGCATGGGCAAGCTTGATTTACTAAAGTCATCTATAAATGAATTATTGAAATCAATGCGTGAGATTGATAAGGTTTCCGTAATCACTTATGCTTCTGATGCAAAAGTGTTGATAGCACGTCAGGAGGGGGATAAACACGAGGAAATCATGAGTGCTGTAAATGGGCTGATCGCTGGCGGGCTGACTGCTGGTAATAGAGGCTTCAAAATGGCTTATGAAATGGCTCAGCAGGGATTTATAGAAGGAGGGAATAATCAGGTGATTGTTGTAACTGATGGAGCTTTCAGAGCCTCTGAGAATCCTAAAATTGTTGAAATGACCGGCTCAAACCTAAAATCGGGAATTAAAACTTCTATTGTGGGAATAAAAAGCAAACCGCTAGCTCTAGAAGCACTCAGTGAAATTGCGATACTAGGCGGCGGAAACTTTGTTGAATTGAATGATTTAGATGATGCTGCAATTGCACTTT
>JBDNHP010000310.1:0-15133 GCA_041688765.1 Flavobacteriales bacterium | reverse complement strand
GGCCTTAAGATGGGGTGCTTAAAAAAAGCAAGATGCGGATGATCAGGGTGTTGCCATATTATTGGATTAAGTGAGAATTACCACAATTTTTCGCAATATGGTTGCAAAAGGATATGTATTTTGTCACTATCTCCAATAATTGTAGGCCTAGTCAGCTTGCCTATAAGCCAAGTTGGAGTCACAATTTATTCAAATATCAGGAATCCTGAAAGTTCACGTTGCAAAATATATTACCTAGATAAAATCAGTGCATACCTTGCTTATAAGAAAAAATTCTCTTTAAAAGCTTCAAAATATATTGTTTTAAGGTCAGGGAAAGTTCTCATCAAGAACTTCACAAACTGTTCCAATCCAAACGGTTAAGTATTTTAAGCAGGTGGCTTGGTATGGAAGTTGAACGTAATATTCGAAGCTGCCCAGTTGGTATTTTATTTTTTTGCTTAGGATCAAATGAAAGTTCGATATCCCAATTATTCAAGCCTATTGAGTATTTGCTGAAATTAAGGGCGAGCCATTTCCGTGCCTTATTATGGAGATTAAAAACCAGCGCCAGTGACTGAACCGTTCAATAATCAGAAATTTGCTGTTTTGGTGCTCGAGCTTGCATTTTCTTCAACTGATTCGAAAAGAGAAAATGGAGCAATAGGAAATGTCAGTTAAACAGGCCTAGCTGGCGGAGGATTATCTGTCTGATATTTAGTAGTTTGTTTCCCTTTCTTAGACGAGAGATTCCATTTTTAAGGACGTAGTTTCCACTTTGCAGATCACTAAATTTCAACATACAATACAATTCAATACAAGTAAGCAACTAGATACAGCATATATTCAGCAAAGAAAAACCACCAAAAGCGCTTATAGAATTTTTTTATAGAGAGATGACTGGCTAAATTAATCGTAAACGAATTGAGGACAAAAAGAACTAACAAAAAAATATTACCATAGTAAAGTACAAGTGTCTGAAATGATGGATTAGTGGAGTTTATAACATCCTGATACTTCAGCAAAATTGTTATGAAGTAGGTAAGTGCTAGCAGAATTGTTCCTGTAATAAATACTGATTTGGGCGAATAAACAATTGCAAGCGTTTTAATTTTGTATTCTGAATCTCCTTCCATGTCGGGAAGATCCTTAAACCAAGAAATTACAATGCTGAAAACTATAATGAATGCAGTAAGTATCTGCACATCCATTGGAATATTAATTGATTTATTAATAACATAGTTGAGAACTACAAATCCACCTAAATTTATTAATATGCCACGCACAAATGTTATCGCCAAAGCCGCAGTGAGGTGATGTTTCTTCAAGTAGATCGGTGGCATTGAGTAAGCCCAGCCAATTGAAGTAGATAGAGCAATAATTAAAAAAAGATAAGGTGAAATAATGAATGATAAAATCAAACTAAGTAGTAAAGAAGTAACTACAATTATCTTCGCTCCCAGAATGCTTAATTCACCTGCGGGAATTGGCAGATAAGGTTTATTAATTTTATCAATATTTACATCTGCAATTTGATTAATACCGACTATAAATATATTACAAGTAATACCAACAATAAGAGCGGTGAATAATATGAGAAGATGTTCTGTTTTGCAATCCTTACATATTATTATATACAAAGTTAAGATGCTTATTGCACTGCCTATGATGGTATGCGGTCTGCTGAACTTCCAAAGGGTAATAGCTGTTTTCATATTATTTCGGTTCAACCTTGATTACTATAATCGAACTCAAATTATTTCGCAGTTTGGAGACTTCTATTGAATCTTCGTATCCGATAAATATTTTTCTATATTCTTTTACTGTGCGAGATTTTAGAACAGATATTATGCCATCATAAGTAATGGTTAGTATATTTATAGGAATAATATAGGTAAAAAATAATCGTTTAAAAGAGAAAGGTTTTATCAGTGGCGTGAGCAATATATTTCCAATAGTACTAATAAATAGAACTTTTAAAAGACAAATGATTTTCGGCTCAAGAATTTCTACAAAGAAACTGTTCGATCCAGAAGTAATAATTTGCCGTGCAATCTTGAGCTTATCTTCATCCTCAAAATGATGAAAGGCATTAAACATGGTATAGCAAACGCTTGGCTGAAATTTCATTTCGAGAACATCGGTACTTTGCGAGAGGTATGTAATTTTATCGTTAAGGATAGCTATTTTGTTTGGAAATTTATCACTGAGAATAAGCTGACTAAAGCAATTGCTCTTTTCGAAAATGTGGATAGCTGCCTCTCCGCTGCCTGAGCAGAGGTCTATCATTGGTTGTTGATTGATTGAGCGCGAATTAATGTATTTTATGAAGACACTGTATATTGTCAAACGAACTACAACAAATCCAATGAACTCAGTTTGAAAATTTCTCAGCCATGCAGGAAAGCGTTTATAATCTTCGAGTTCCTTCATTGCGTGCCAATTATTCTTCTAATTTTTCAATACTAAAAAAGCCATTCCAACGATAGTTTACGATAATTTTGGATAAATGCCTCTTTATAATGTCAAAAAGGTGCAAATTGTTATGTAGTCCTCAACAAAGATGAATACCCTTGTGCTGAAATCCATTACACAATTTTGTAAATCATTTGCATAACTCCCACATTACTATTGAATCCAAACGATCTATAAATCTGTTTTTGACCGGACTACCATCAACAACTTTCACAGAGTAAATCTAAATTATTGGAGATTAAAGCTGTTCATGAAGAGGCCATTATTGCTAGATTTTTGTTTGTTGAAAGAAAATCGTCCAATAGTTTCGAAAGAAACATCAACTGTTTACCACGATAAAGTTGAATTACTGGATATTTAGCTTGTTTCAGACTTTACCAGTAAATTACCTTCAGCTTTTAAAATTTCTGAATAATCTTTTTCTAAAATCTCCACTTGTTCCCGATGCCTATTGATTTTTATAAACTTGAAAATGATCATTGAAATGATAATCATGCTAGTAAATGCAACAAATAGGATTTGCCATTCCCAAAGTGAACGAAGAAATCCTAACAATGCCGCTCCAGAGGCTAATCCTGCATTGAAAATAGTCATGAAAAAAGTGAACTGAAGTGCCGAAATACGTTTCCAACATAAATGCATGGCTAGTGCCAAAACACCAATATTTATTAAAGTTAGCAGGGTACAAAAGACGGCAATGAATGCTGAAACGATATTAGTGCTTTTCCAAAGTGGAACTGATAATGCCATTGAAGTCACCAATAATACTATGAGCAAAAGACTGCCCTGAATCAAACGAATTATGCCATATTGCTGAATTACAATTGCACCGATTAGCATCCCGATAATGCCACCCATCAAATTGGAAGTTGAATAAATTTTAGAATAGAAAATATTGTTCCATCCTAATTCCTGAATGGTGAAAATGGGTAATAAAGTTCTCAGGAAATGCAATGCAGCCATGGTGATAAAAACGGCTATCAGGAGGAGGAAAGAATTGCTTAAAAAACTACCTGCTTGAAAGATTTAAACAATTTTTTCCAGCTATCGATAGCTAACAAAGCAGCATCAGGAGATGTTTTGCCAGCGGACCAAGGAAGCAGCTTTTCGCCTTTTCTTTCTCTTAAAAATAAAGGCACAAACATGATTAGAAACACTGAAATCGACATTGCTAAAACAGTATTTGAAAAGCCGTAGTTATTTATAAGCCAAGTGCCAATTAGCAGGGAGACTGATGTTCCTATCGTTTTTGAGCCCCACATAAAGCTGTTGGCCTTTCCTTGTTGCTCAACTGGAACAATGTCAATTACCAAACTGTCAGTAGCTATGTCCTGAAAAATGATAGAAATATGTAAACAGAGTACAATGGACGTGATTGTGAAAATATTATCCAGCGGATTCGACACAAATGACAATGCAATTAGACTACAAAGGATACCAAACTGACCAAAAAGTAACTAAGGTTTTCTGCGTCCCATTGGCAGATAGGTATATCTTTCCATCATTGGGGCCAACAAAATTTTTAGACTGAATGGAATCAATATAGCAGCGCTGTAACCTGCAATCTCGGCTGCGCTTTTGCCATTCATTGCCATCCAAGCAGGGATAGCAAAAATGGTAATCCCTTCAGGAATGCCTTGTGAGAAATACAAAACAATAAAAGTAAAATACCTTAAGATAGGATTTTCCGAAAGTGACGGAATGGTTTTGAGGGATATTTCTTTACTTGTTATTCTATTCATAATTGTGATTGACAGTCTTTTTTAGGATTGGCTGTAACACCAGTTTTCATAAAACCCGAAGCATCGTCCAATCTATTCAAATATCTGGAACGCTGAATATTCACAGTGCAAAATAAATTGCAAGTATAAATTTCTGGAGTATTTCTGAAGGTAATTTATTCTCCTTTATAGCTTTAAATGTCAAAAACGATTGAGTTTATTCTGCTTTACTAGAGTTTTAACTTACTTCTTTCCAATTTTTATACGTTAGTTTGAAATTGGTGGCGTTCTCTATGGTCTTTAATAAATTGCATATAAATTGCAAATTCATGTGCCTTAACTCCTATTACACTAATACAATAGGAGTAAAATGGTTTTTTATCCTGGAAATTTCTGTATTGATAATGTGCATAAATGAAGGCAAGAAAAAAAGGCTTGTCCAAATTGGACAAGCCTTTTCAATTGTGACTCCGTAGGGATTCGAACCCCAAACCTTCGCATCCGTAGTGCGATGCTCTATCCAGTTGAGCTACGGAGCCATTTATTTTAGAAATAGTGCAAACTTCTTGCAAATCAAAAAATAAATCGCTCAAGTCTTTTATTATCCACAGATTGGAATCACTATTCCATCTGATCCGTAGTGCGATGCTCTATCCAGTTGAGCTACGGAGCCATCTCGCAATTAACGCTTTCGTCAACCGGGCTGCAAAGGTAAAAAAATATTTATTCTGTCCTAATGAATTTCAATTCTGTAAAATCAAAATCCGGATTGGGTACATCTATCTTCAGTTCTGTCACATTACCCTCCTCATCCAGAATGAATTGCGCTGTGCCTTGTGGAAGCATCATTTTTGTGCTCCAACTTAAACGGAATGTATCAAAATGCCAATGCTCCAAACTGCCCTGAAATAGGGGAGTGGGGCTGAAAATGAATTCCAATTTACCATTATTTAAGCTCAGAACGCAATCTCCATAATATTCATCGGTATAAGTGCCAACATAATCTTCCATAGTTAGACTGGGCTTGGTGTTTTTGATTCGGGCATTTTCAAACTCCTGCAATTCTTTAAGGTCATTTTCTTCACCTTGTTTCACAATTTCAAGGAGTTTACCCGGTACATCGCTGCTTTCTGCGCCCAACATACGTTCAATGGTTTCAAACATGAGGGCATAACTGAGATTACTCAATGAATTGGTTAAAAATACTCCGCCAAATCCCTTTTCCGGAACGAAAAAACTTTGGGAAATCATGCCATCATAGCCTCCTCCGTGAGAAACAACTTTGTATCCTTTGTAAATCCACACTTCCCAACCAAGACCGTAACCACTGACTGTTTTATCTGGAAAATTATTTCTCGACCAATTGCCGATGGGCTTGGGAGTATTGATTTCCTGCATTTCGTAGCATCTCGCTTCGGAGAAAACGCTTTGTTCGCCCAGCTTTCCCTTATTTAATTGCAATTGGATCCAAAGTCCAAAATCATGAGCACTACTAATCAAGCCACCTGCGGCAACTACATTGTCCCAATTTACCCAATCAATCGGATACGTTTGTCCTTCTTTGGTATTATGTGGTTCAGCTTTATTGGTGCTAACTTTGAATTGAGTAATAGAACTCAGCGTTTCATTCATACCGGTGGGCTTCAATATTCTGCTTTCTACAAATTCAACCCAGGATTGTCCGCTTACTTCTTCAATAATAAGTCCTGCCGCCATAAACATTATATTCTGATAGCCATAAGCCTCTCTAAATCCATTAACAGGCTTGAGTCCTTTGGCTTTTCTAACTACTTCTTCAGCACTATATGAACTTCCATACCACAATAAATCCCCGCTAAAAGTGGCCAATCCGCTACGGTGACAAAGTAAATCCCGTATAGTGAATTCGGAAGAAACGTAAGGATCATAAAGCTCAAACCAAGGCAAATAATGGCGAACTTTTTGATTCCATTGGAGTTTGCCTTCATCCACCAAAATGGCCAATGCTGTTGAAGTAAATGCCTTGCTGTTAGAAGCTACCGCAAAAATGCTGTGTTCATCTACTTTCTCTTTAGTAGCAGTGCTTTTGACTCCATATCCTTTTTCAAAAATGATTCCGTCTTTGTTCACAATGGAAATCCCCATACCCGGGACATCCCAATCCTTCATGCTCTTTGCATAAGTGGCATCAAGCTCTTTAATGACTTTACTTTGAGAAAATACTATATGATTAAAAATCAGAAATATAGCAAGCAAAAGGATATTGTTTTTCATATACATTTTTCAATTAGAAAGCTGAAAATTACTGAATTGCTAAGTATCTTTGTACAATGGCATTCAAAGTAGGAGACCGGGTACGATTCCTTGACAGCGTTGGGGAAGGAATAATCAGATCCGTCGTTTCGGATCAGCAGGTGATGGTTGAAGATGAAACCGGCTTTGAATATCCTTATCCGGTAAAACAGCTCCTTGCCATAAAAAACGCAGCAAAAGAGCATGATGCCTACCGAATTGCGGAACCTGAAATTCACGACGTTTTAATGCGCAATGTGAACGAAGGAGCCCTTCAAAAAGCCGAAGTTGATTTCAATCTCAAATATAAAAATCCCAACGCTAACAATGTTCAGCGCAAGGGAGAGTTTATTGAGGTTGATCTGCACATTCACGAATTGGTTGATAGCACTTCAGGATTGCAAAATGCTGATATCATTGATATTCAAATGAAGCATTTTGAACGCATGATGGGGATTGCCGAGCAAAAGAAAGTGCGAAGAGTGATTCTTATTCACGGTGTTGGACAAGGGGTGCTCAGATCGGAAATCAGGAATTCATTGGAACAGTATTATCCTAATGCGCGCTTTCATGATGCCGATTTCAGAATTTACGGGCACGGTGCAACGGAAGTGATTTTATACGGAAATTAAAGATTTAGCGCATCCGTCTCGGATCATTGTACGGACGCTTATCCTGGCCTTTTTTCAGTCGAACATCAACGTTAGATTGTTCTACCCAATTGCCCTTTTGCCAATCGAATGAATTATAGGTTAAATCAGGACCATAGAATGAAAAATTGCCATCCATTCCAGCAATTCTGGGAGCGAGATGATCGAATACAATTCTTTGCTCATCCTCGTGATATTTCAATGACATGGTAGCTTCATCCGAATATTCAAAAATCATACGTTTTTGAACGCCAATTGGTGTTTTGAATACCGCCGAACCGAATTTCACATCTCTTTTGGAAATAAGCATAGCATCAATATACTTTCGGTTCGTCATTCTATCACGTCCGTCCCAGGCCAGTAAAGTATAAAAATCACGTCCATTTTTTTGGGGTGGAATGATAGCGTAATAAAGACATCCCGGCCATTCATCGCTATCAAATGTTCGACTTTGCATTTTGTCGGGTTGACGGCTCAATTCTTTCAATTCTATATAACTGGAACCCTGCTTTTCATCAGCCGGAAAGAGGATAAAACATACGTATTGATGAGTTTGATCATTCCTGGGAATATTCCAGTTGAAAAAGCGGAATGCGGCATCGGGCGATGTAAGCGTGCACATCGTTTGCAATGATTCGAAAGGATAATCAAATGCTTCGGGAGAACTCAAAGCCAGATGTAAGAATTCTTTGCACTTTTCGCTGGCAGCGAGTCTTTCATGATCTTCTTCTGCTGTAGCGATAGTCTTTTGACATGAAGCGATGGAATCTTCCAGCATTTGTAAATCTTGCGCCTTGATAGATGCAGACCAAACAATGCCAATTCCGATGAGGATACTGAAAAGAAAAATCTTCATGCTTATTAAACGTCAAAATTCGTGCAAAGATATATTGGCTCAGACGAAGATCGTAGATGTTTAAAAAATATCAGTCTACAAGAATTAAAACCAAATCGCTCTAAGCTCTTTCCTAATTCACGGGACTAGGGCTTTTACGCTCTAAATCAGAGGTGCATGAAGCCCTTTTTAGCCAACAAATCCTCTTTGCTTTCTCTGTGCCCTGGATCATCTACACAGCAATCCACCGGACACACTGCTGCACACTGTGGTTCATCATGAAAACCCACACACTCTGTGCACTTATCGGAAACAATATAATAAACATCCATGCTGCCGGGATCATGGGCAGTATCCGCTGAAATATCTAGACCTGAAGGAGTTTTGAGAGAGCCTTTTAACGTAGTGCCATCAGAAAATTTCCATTCCATACCACCTTCATAAATGGCATTATTGGGACATTCAGGCTCACAGGCGCCGCAATTGATGCATTCGTCGGTGATCATTATAGCCATGTGCTTGTACTTTCTCGTTAAATTTGGCTGCAAATATACATCAAGGAAAATCTGCAATCGCAACAAATGTCACAACACCAACAAGTACTCGACGCTTTTGTTCAATTAGGCAAGGATTTCGGGAAGATAGCCGAAGCTAAAAATTCCATCGAAACTGCTGAAATTGAATCAATTATACCATTGGTGAAAAGCCAAAATGCTTGGTTCACCGAAAATTATGTAAGGCAATCTTTTGCAGCATTGTCAAAAATGTTGGAAAAGAATACCCTTCAGAATTGGCTATCGGTCTACGGCGATTTTACGTTCCCCAATCAGCCCAAAAACATTGCAATCATTATGGCCGGAAACATTCCTATGGTGGGCTTCCATGATTTATTATGTGTTTTGATTTCAGGAAATAGAGCGATTGTAAAACTCTCTTCTGATGATAGAATCTTGTTGCCGGCGGTGATGAGAAATTTGTCTAACTACCATCCAGAACTGGCTTCAAATGTTTCATTCGCACAAGGACTGTTGTCTGGATTTGACGCCGTAATTGCAACGGGAAGCAATAATACCTCGCGTTATTTTGAAGCCTATTTTGGAAAGTATCCAAACATTATCCGAAAAGGCAGAAATAGTGTGGCAGTGCTTGAGGGAGACGAAACGGAAGAGGAAATGCAGCATCTCGCCAAGGACGTTTTTGACTATTATGGTTTGGGTTGCCGAAATGTGACTAAGCTCTACATTCCAGAAAACTTCGATTTGGACCGGATTTTCAATGGTTTATTCCCTTTTGCCCATATCGTAAATCATAACAAATACGCTAACAATTACGATTATCATAAATCGCTGTGGTTATTAAATAGGGAAGAGCTCTTGGATAATGGTTTCATCTTGCTGAAGCTTGATACTCGCATTGCATCACCCATCGGAACTCTCTTTTACGAGCGATATCCCGATAGATCTTTGTTGAATGATTTGTTGAATGGGCAAAAGGATCAAATTCAGTGTATTGTGGGTAAATCTTATGTGCCATTTGGTCAATCTCAATGCCCTGCCCTAAACGACTATGCCGACGGAGTAGATACCATGAAATTTTTGCAATCTTTGTGCTGACTCAAGCGTTTGGAATGTAATAATGACGATGAATTGTTGTTGGTAAAAGCTAAATTATAGCTTTTTCATCTCTGAAAGCACTAAATTCGCAACATGATTTCGATAAAGAGGATTTTTATTATCGCAGGTATTGCCTCATTAGCGGCTTGCAGCACTGATGTGGATCTCAGCGCACCTTATGACAGCAAAGCTGTTGTATTTGGACTCTTGGATGCAAAGGCAGATACACAGTTTATAAAGATCAATAAGACTTTTTTGGGCGACGGCAATATTTTGGAATATGCTCTAATTAGAGATAGCTCTGAATATGATCCGGCTGTTGTTTTTGCGAAGGTTGAAGAGTGGAAAAATGGCAATTTGATCACTACGCATGATTTGAACCATAAAACTATTTCGAATAAAGAATTGAACGGTATCTTTTATGGTCCTGAGCAAACTGTTTATTATTTCGCTAGTCCTGATGGATTGGATGATGAATCTATTTACAAATTCGCCATCGATTTCAGTAATGGCGAGGATGCCGTGAGAGGGGAGACGGATATGGTAACGATTCCAAATGAAAATTCAAACATTATTCGTCCTCCATCTAATAATCCGAATTTTCAGATGCAGTTGGCTAATCAACAAACAGAATTGAGCAATATTTATCCTGATTTCACCTTCAAGTGGAAAAGCACTCCAGGAGCAGCGCGTTACGAAGCTAAATTGCGTTTGATTTATACCGAAAATGTTTGGCAAGATTTAGAGCATTCCATTTTGGTGGAATCAAATGATCGTTTTTACGATTGGAATTTGGGTACTTATGTAACTCCGGATTTGTTGGGTAATTATGAGATTCTTGTGATTTCAAATGGAGAGGCATTTTTTAGATCTCTGGGCGATGCTTTGGTTGCCGATCCTTATGTGACCCGTAAAATTGGATATTTCAATCCTGATAATTTCAATTATCCATGTTTCCATTTTGTTCTTTCTGTTGCTAACGGCGAATTGGATACTTATATCGATGTAAATTCTCCAGTAACCGGTATTATTCAGGAACGTCCGGCATACACTAATTTGGTGAATGCATTGGGATTGTTTGCGTCAAAAGCAAGTCAGGTAGTGCTTGATATTGAGTGTAATCAATTCAGCATTCGCGAAATGTGGAATGGGCAGTATACCAATGATTTGAATTTCTGTTCAGATAATCCGGCCTACTCAGCAGAGCTTTATTATTGCGAGTAGTTCGAAAGTTGGTTCAGTATCGCGAAACCGAGTGCCTTAGCGCCTTCGTGGCTAAATCTAACAGCCGATTGTGATTCTTTTTTGCCGCAAAGGCGCAAAGGCGCAAAGAATCGCAAAGTAGATTCTAGGCAATCAATGGAAAATGATTGGCATACCCAGGACAGTTATTACGAAGATCCCCCTCAAAAAAAAGCAGCCCCGTTTTCACGAGGCTGCTACCATGAATCAGAATCGCGTTTACTCCTTGTTTGCACGCAAATTGTACCAATCAAAATTTCTGCTCGCCAACATCACCATCGCCAAGGCAAGGAATAAACCTATACTTCCCATCAACAATGCATAATCTTCGAGCTGAAGTATGGAGTAAATATAGAGGTACAAAGCAAGCAACACAGAGAAAGTGAGCAGAGTTAAACTTCCATTCTTGAGCGCTGCATGAAAATATCCGGTAATTAATAAAATGACTGCTGCTGCAGCTACTAAATAAGCCAATCCGAAATGGATGTGCTCCGATAGTGCAAGCAAAAGGGCATAGAAAATGCTCAATGCAAGTCCCACAACAAAGAATTGCATAGGATGAATCTGAACTTTCTTGATAATTTGAATCATAAAAAACAATGCGAATGTTAGAGCTATAAGTAACACCGCATATTTCGCAGCTCTTTCTGTTTGCGTGTATTGATCAATAGGAAGTAAAAAGTCTAATCCAAAACTGTAATCGCCGTGATTTTGAGAAGATGCATTTCCTTCAAAGGATTGCGCTAATGGTCGGTTGAGGTGCAATACATGCCAATCTGCGTCAAAACCATCCGCTGTAACTTCCCGATTGGAAGGTAAAAAACTTCCATTAAAACTCGGACTGGGCCAAGTAGATTTCAATGTAACGTTATTCTCTTTGGCTAGAGGTGCAAAACGAATGGATTGCGATCCCTTAAATGCAATTTTGAATTGAAATGAAATCAACTCTTTATTTTCAGGATTCAGAGGTATAAGTGAACGAAGTCCTGCTGATCCTTCCGACTGATTTACTGGTTCCAATTCAATGGAATTTCCGTTCCAAATCAGATCGGGATTATTACTTACCCTACTTAAACTTCCCAATAGAAATGTGGCAAAAGCTTCTTCCCAGTGAACAATTATTTCATCGCCTATTCCTAAATCTGCTGGAGGACAAAGAAAGGTTCCATTTAGATCCAATTCTGTATCATAAACCACAGATTGAAAAATTCCCCTTTCTAAGGTTTCGGGATTGATAGATCCGTTCACATTAAAGCTTTCGGGATAATAGCTCATAACGGAACGCTCGTAGTTTATGGCAGTCACATTTTGCTTGCCATCGTATTGCCTGATTACTCTTGAAAATGGCACACTCACCACGAGCCCATCAACACTTTGACTTGGGCCCCAACTGGAATTGATTTCCCTTTGTGCATCATCGTTTCGATATGAACGTTCTCGCACCAAATCTTCAACCAGATTCACAGGAATCAACAGAATCAGGATAATGAATCCAATACTCAGAAGTCTTAAAGTTACGGACGTTCTCGTCCATTGGCGAAATCTTTCGAATCCACTGGGAGCTTGTTCAGCTTGCATATTGATATATTTAGATGTTTATTTTTGACTTAATGCCCCTGATCTATCAATAACTTCGATCCATTTTCCTGCATTGCGAGCATGGATGGATTCATCATACATTGCTTCACAATTTACTCCGGGTAAATAGAATTTCCCTTTGTAACTTGCATTTAGCAGTACTCTGAAGGTTTTCGATTTACCACGCAGTAAGTCGAAATACAGATTGGCTCGATCATCACGTATGTCTAAATAAGTGGGCAAATCGGCCTGATGCACAGAAGCAACTTCATCCATTCTGCTGTTGAGAATTTCCCAACCCGGAGGAAACACATGCGTAAGTGCAAGGTTTTGGATGATCTGACTTCCTTGATTCGAAACAACAATCTCAGCCATGAAATCCGTGCCCTGTTCAATGCGATCAGGATTAATAACAGCACCGTTAAGATTGCGATAAACAACAGTCATGCTGATTTCATTGGCACTTGCTTTTTCATTGCCAATTGCCGGAATTCCAGACCTTACCAAACGAACAAACATTGGGCCTTCACCATCATTTTTAATTTTGATAGAATTGCCTTTCATTTTTACATTTTTGAGCACGAGTGAATTCAATACTTTGGTAGAACTGAAGTTTGATGCTGTGCCATTGAATGTGGATGTGCCTTTAGCCGTTTTATCTTTTATATCACCGGCAAATCTGCTATAAGCAACTAGTGCGTAGGCTGTACTTTGAGTGCTGTACCAATTGTACGAACCCATTTTTTTGCTAATTCTCAATAAAATAGGCGATGCTTCCTGACGCATGTTAAGTATAGTCAAAGTTTCAAGAATCATCGCATCATCGCGCAAATCACTTCCGTAATTAAAGCCTAGTTCTTTGTATTCAGCTACCTCTGTAGATAGATTTGCTATTAGTTTTTTCGCAGTTTCTTTTTGTCCCGCTAATGCATAAGCTGCGGCTAATCTCCATGTTGCAGTTACATTTAATGTTTTCTTTTCTTTTAATCGATTCATTGCTCCAAGTTCCGGCTGACCTGCAAGAGCTAAGGTATAGAGTCTGTATGCTTGGGCTAAATCAGAACCTGAATACTCATCGGATCGGTAATTTCTGGCAGCGGCTTGTTGATACTGAATCCACTGTTGTTTAAACTGAACCGAAACCGGAAATCCTTTGCGCTCAGCTTCCAGAACGAAATGTCCGGCATAGGTGCTTGCCCATGCATCAGGGAAACTTTGTCCGGGCCAATAGGTCATTCCACCACCTGTTGTTTGCATTCGGGTTATCCTATCAACCGCAGCTCTCACGTGGTCTTTGGCGCGTTGAGCCTCTTCTTTGGTCAAATTACTGATGTCTTCCAAATACAATTGTGGAAATGCAGCAGAGGTGGTTTGTTCCAAGCAGCCATGCGGATATTGAATCAAGTATTTGATGCGTCTGCCAAAATCAACCGATGGAATTTCAGAAAATTCAGCAATAACTTCATTCGTTCCTTCAATACCTAACTGATCAAATGATTGTTCCCAAGTCTTGCCCGCATCCACCATCACAGAAATCACATCCGTTTGCATCGGATTCGGATTACTGATATCGATTTCAATTTTCTGACTCGATTTCTCTTTTCCACTGGTAACGATAACTTCTGCAGAAGCAAAACCAATTTTATCAGGAACGATTAAATCAAAATCAATCACCTGATCGCCAGTGGCATTAAATTTCATTGTTTTTTTCGTTGGACCATCTGCCTGAAGCACGCCCTGAAGTTTGATTTCAACTGTTACGTCTTTCACATGATCTTCCATAGCGAAGACAGTAACAGGCATTTTTAATTTTGAACCGGGTGTGAGCGTTCTTGGTAGAGTAGGCAACACCATTAAAGCTTGACGAACCGGAACTGATTTTTCTGCATTACCATAGGCCCCGCTGTTTCCTGCAATCACCATTGCGCGCACCGATCCAACATAATTAGGCATAGTTAGACTGTGCGTTTTAGTCTTCCCAGCATCCAAATGGAAGGGACCCAAATACATTACCACCGGTTTAAAACGATTGGCTTTATTCATTCCTTTTCGATCCACATCATCACCACCGCCAATTGCGAGCAGCGGATGAATCCCTGAAGCCCATGCACCTATTACATCATCATACATATCCCATGTATTAACACCTAAAGCCTCGCGGGCATAGAAATAATTCCATGGATCAGGAGTTTCAAATCGGGTAAGATTGAGCAATCCTTCGTCAACAATAGCGAGGGTATAGGTCATCGCCTTACCTGATTTTTCAGTCACCTTCACATCAAATTTTTGTTCGGGTTTGAGTTTGTCGGCCATTGTTAATTCAGGATAAACATGGCTAGCAGGATCAGTAACTTTTACCGGAATTAAGCCATACAATCGAATTGGTAAATCATTCGCTGTTTGCTGATGAGGTTGCACCAATGTAATATTTACGAAGATATTCGGAGCCATATCTGCGCTTACCGAAAAGGAGAAACGTGTAGTTTCCTTTTCAGCATCCACCCAAAATGCATCTACCACACGACTGCCGTTTTCGATGCTTACCAAAGCACGACCAACACCACTGGATGGAAAACTCACTTGTACAGATTCGCCAACCTGATATTCCGGTTTATCTGCACTAAAAATCAACATGCTTGCACCGCCGGGATTGTCTTTTTGAGCTCTGCCAGCCCAGCCTGGCCAATCGATATACACCGGTATGCCGCTTGCATGTCCACCTTCTTCATCAACCACACGAACTAAATATCGACCCCAATCCGGGTAATT
>JBDNHP010000026.1:0-4757 GCA_041688765.1 Flavobacteriales bacterium | reverse complement strand
TGACATCATGGACAAGGCTCCTCTGAGAAGGGGAAGGCCCAGCGTTCATCAAAAATGGAATGCCAACCAAGCGATATTATCAGGTGATGCAATGTTTGTGATAAGTGTTCAACTCATTGCTCAAACAGAGGCTTCGGTGATGCCTATTGTGCTCGGTTTGTTCAATAGAACTGCTCTCGAAGTATGTGAAGGACAAGATCTCGATATGGCTTTTGAAACCAGAGAACATGTTTCCGTAGAAGAATACATCAAAATGATTCGTCTTAAAACATCGGTACTCGTGGCGGCGTGTCTATCCTCAGGAGCTATCATCGCAGGAGCAAGTTCAGAAGAAGCGAAAGGATTATATTCTTTTGGCGAAAACCTTGGAATCGCTTTTCAGTTGCGTGATGACTACCTCGACACATTTGGAGACGCTACTAAAATTGGCAAACAAAGCGGGGGAGATATTCTTGCCGATAAAAAGACTTTCCTCTTGATTAGAGCTCTCGAAAAAGCAGATGAAAATAGTCAGAATAAAATCAAATCAATGTTTGGCAATACTTCAATAAATGCCGACACAAAAGTAAATATAATAAAAGCCATTTTTCTGGAAAATGCCGTAGATCAAGAACTCGTTGCCCTAGAAGATTTGTATTACAATCGTGCAATTGAGGCTTTGAACAAGCTAGAAATTAATGAAAAAGGAAAGAACATCCTGAAAAATTTTGCTAAACAATTAATGGAACGTGATCATTAATGGAGGAATTAATTTCAAATAATCACAATCTGGAATTACATCATAATGTAATTGTAGAAACGGCTATTCAAATTAACAAGGATTTTGCTGTTTTTAATGAGGCTGTTTATCCTGATCCAGGCATAATTCAAAACGAAATCGAACTCAGAGAACCTCTATTTAAAACTGTAGCCCATTTGCTCAAAAGCGACAAAAGAAAAATGATGCAAATTATTTATAGGGTTGACATTAGTGAAAACACCTTGGGAAAACAGCTTTCAGCTGTTTCAGCCAATAATGCTTCGGAAGAGTTGAGCATGATGATTATTAAAAGAGAAATGCAAAAAATACTAATCAGACGAAATATTAAATAATCTCCATTTTCTGCGATTTAATAATACCATACTATTCAGGTGGTAAATTCAGTATTAGTCATAATAATATATTTTTATTTTTATTATGCTATTTATTAAACCATAATTCGGTATTGAACAGTTGAACATCTGCGCCTTTACAGAGAATAATGAGATTTTAAAACTATGGCGACTTGCTAATTCTCAAAATATCAACCCCTTATAATTTTGGGGAGCAACCTTTCACTAAATCACTCCGAAACAAACATGCGTGGGAAATAAGATTTTGATTAATTAATGTTGCTTGTCCGCAATAGTACCACTTAGTAATTATACCACGCTGTGCCACTATTACGGACAAACTGTCATCTTTTAACTTAACGTTTTTAACCAAGCATCCTTCAATCAACTTCTTTCCAATCCAATCGATCAACAAAAGCATCCAACTCTTTGATTAATTCGCTATAACATTCGGGGGTTTTTGTGTTGCCTTCTATCTTCTTCTTATAATCATCAAAAGAAATGGTTAAGTCCATTTGCTGAAAATCAGAAATGTTGGGATTATAGAGCCCAATCAAACTTTCTGTGCATTCTCTTATCCCTTCGAAGAGTTCACACACCTTTTGTTTAGTGATTTCCGAGTGGAAATTGCCCTGCTTCTCCATATTAACCCCAGCTTCCAATAGAACTGTTCCATCGGCATTCATTGTGAACGTATACTCTTTGCAAGTGCCTCTGCACCTATAGCGCTTCCAAATTATATGGTCGGCCTCTTGGACTTCAATACAGTTTACTTTGCCATTGGCTGTATGAATTTCTGTTTTATTTTTGCACGAAATAAAAAGTATCAGTACCAAGGCAAACCATAAAACTCCAATATTTCTCATTCCTTTACGAATTTGAGTGTCGAGAATAAACTATTGCCATTCCATAATCTAATCAGATAACATCCAGAAGCAATTTGCTCGCAATTGATTTCATACTTCTTGGTTACATTGAATTGCCCGCGTAGCAAGCTATTTCCAAGCATATCCAAGATTTCAAAAGAATTAAATCCTTCATTCAAACATTCAATCTGAAACTTTCCTGAAGAAGGATTTGGGGTAAGAATGATATTTGATAATTCGGAAATATCTCTTACTCCAGCTATAATACCAGGTGAACAACCCTCTGAAAATAGCAAATTCAACCTATACGTCTCTATAGCGAAATACATTCTTTCTGCCTGTCCAAGAGTGAACATATTCATACAAGCGTCATCCACATAATCCATATAATTCATATACATTTCTCCATATTCATCAGAGCCACATTCACTAAACGGATTATGAGGGAAGTCTGGACACTCATAGTTAGAATCGTTGTGCATTGGGGTGTCAGAAACGAAATCATTCCCACATATTTCATCGCCCCAGATGTGACGAAGAAGTAGCCAATGGCCTACTTCATGAGTTCCGGTTCTCCCCATATCGTTCGGAAATGTAAGATCTCCAACAAAACCAAATGCGCTATTACGAATTACTACGCCATCCTCATTGAGATTATCTTCTAGTTCATCGGGGAATGTCGCATAACCTAATAAACCGAAATCGTCGGCAAATTCAGTTACCCATATATTTAAATAATGTTCTGGATCCCAATTATCTGCGCCGAAGGTGGATGTGTATTTGATGTCATCCATATTAGATTCATCCCATGCTTCAACAGGGGTCCATACTCTATTGATTCCGTTTGTTTCAAAACCATCGGGATCTTGCTGAGCAAGACAAAACTCAATGTATGTATCTGCTGATTCAAAATAAAAAGGGTGATTCTCATCAGGGGCATCAAGATTTAGCAGCCGGAAATCTTCATTTAGTCCAATTATTTGGCTTTCAATTTGTTCGTCAGAGATATTTTGCTCTTCTGTGTTCCAAAGCACATGCACTACAACAGGAATCGTTAATACTCCTCTTAACCCGACTAAGGAGTTTCCTTCCTTTTGATGCCGTTCAAATTTAGTTTCGAATTCATCAATTTTAAGTTGAATTGATGGGTCATTTAGAATCGATTGTTTTCGCAATTCATGACTCAAACACTTGTGCTGTGCTTCAGCAGAAGGAATACAAAATTGTACAGCCAAAATCAAGAAAAAGAATCTGACGAGATCCGCTGTCTTTTGATTAAATTTGAAAGGCTTCATGTTCTATTAATTTATTTTAAGTTAACTATTTAAGTACAAGGTATGAACCCTATAGTTCCTAACTCATTATTATTGCTACCTAAGCCGGAACCGTCTAGGTCATCTATATCCCGGACTCTGAAAGTGTAGTTACTTTCTGATTCCGCGAGAATAATGGAGAATCCATTAGTAAATTCACTAGCAGCGCTATCAGCATCTTGAAGAATACCATTGGTGTTGCATGATTGTAGACTAGTTTTAGTCCAGCTTAAATTAGGAAGTATAGCAGAGCTTATAAAAAGGTCATCCCATGGAATTCCCCAATTAACTAGTGTGCAATCTGTAATGCAAATTCCATTTATCCGAATAGAGTATTGAAGTCTTGTTTCCTTTTTTTCGCAGGCCAATAGAAATACAGATTGCACAGCCATAATAGTCATAGCAAAATATCGAACTAAAGAACACATAAAATTTTATCAAGGTTCAGAGTCTTGACTAACCGATCTTTGAGCAATAATCAAGGAATGCCAACTCAAAAATTAGTTTGTCAGAAACAAATTAAATTACTTAATATGAAATTTCAAAGGGATAGTTATCAACATGCAGAAATTGTGGTTTCACTATCATCATCATTTGATAATAACTTTATGCAATAAATACAAAACATTTCACTTAATTAATAATTATCCTTAATACTCATTCGTATTATCCCCACTTAAAAATTGATCAATACTTGCTGCCTTGCTAAAAAACAGGACTGACATATACTTGTCTTTGACTTTACAGATGCAATCCCCAAAATAAATTTCGCTCAACACTCCATTTAGAATTCCAACAAAAAAAAATGCCAAGAAAATAGATGTCTACTTATTTGAACATGCTAGTATTTTTGTGCGTCAATTGATTTCATTCTTCAAACGTTTATAGCCCCTAAACAATCTGTTTCAATTTTTACATTTTCGCCTAATTATAACAAGAGCAATTGCGCGATTTGTATACAGTATTAACAAATGGATTGTTTCCATTTCTACTCCAAATAATGGAGGGGGAAATATTTAGGAAACGAAAAAATGCACCCTGTAAGCTGTTCCCTCGAAATAGAAAAAATAAATTGCTTCAGCTTCTTGGCTCTTTTAGAATTGCAATCCCCAGCTTTAAAGAGTTCAGATTTATTGTAAGCAAATATGCAATGAAGCCGAAAACACCAAAGCCTTTAATTCTTTAGGAATTAGGTTGATGAATTGCTTGAATATAATGATCGTAGTATTTTCGAGCAAAATTCGGCTGCACGATACAATCTATTGAAGCTGTGGCAATATTGCCGGCAGGCACATAATTAAATTTTGATTTTCTTGGAGCTATTGACTCTACTCATTTGAGCATGAATGAGTCCTCGTTTTCTACTATCCATCCATTTTTTACCCAGTTTAGATTCAAAACCCAACCATCATTTTGCAAAAATTCCCGATCGGGACCTATTCCGCAAACCAATCGGAACTATTGGTCAATTCCAATTTCCAATCAT
>JBDNHP010000309.1:0-3361 GCA_041688765.1 Flavobacteriales bacterium | reverse complement strand
GTTTATCATACTATGCTGTCTAACGATCCGGAGTAATTTTAAAGAAATCGTATCGAAAAAGGCAATTCTATGAGTTGTTGAAATTCCTCGCCTTTTTCAATCATCAATTCGTCTTCTTTATCGGTAAACCAAACAATTTCAGTACGCGTATTTGGTCTCAGGCTTCGCTCCAAAGTAGCCAGAAATTCAAGCAAATAGCGGCCTGAAGAAGAGTTGAAATAATCCAAATCGAAATGGATATATAGCTGACGTTCGTGGTAAATTTCTTTTTGTGATTCTGCCCAAATGATCAAAGCGCTGTAAAATGCATGCGCATCTTCGGGCAATGATCTACCTCGAATACTCAAAGTGGAATCATTGTCTGTGTAGATGACTTCCGGAGTATCAGGTGAACGCTCTATGTGAAGTTCGTTGGTCTTCATGCATTTTTAGACACAGGCAAATAACGAGAAAAAGGTTGAATTATCATCAATTTTTTGAAAGTCACAAGCAAGTTTTCCTTTACTCGCCCGAGCAATTTCAATTAAACCTAAACCTGCATTGCTTGAATTGTCGCGAAACATAATTTCTTTCATTCGCTGTTTATGCAGCTCTTTTAATTGATTTTCATCTTTATCTCTCAATTCTTCTAAAACCATCATTAAGCCATCTCTTTCATCCGCTCCAACTACATTTCCAGCAATAATGTAATGCTTTTCTTCTTGTCGCCCCAACATAAAAACGCCAGACTTTTTGCTACTCTTTTGTTTGCCATGTTTGCTAATATTTTGAAGCACCTCTATTAATAGGTGCCCTACTTTTTTATAATGAAATTGCCCGGATTCGGGATTTAGCAAATTATTTTCCACAATATCCAAAATTGGAATAATGCTGCGTTGAGAAAAGTCACCTTTGTATTGCATCAGAATTTCGGATCGTCCCATTTCGTTAAAACAATCATAGGTTGAATCCAAATGATTGAGTTTCTCGCTTTTCATTTCTTCAGAATCCAGAAAAACAACCTGCTGATGAAAGTAAGAACGCATTTCATCAAGATCAGTAAAGCGGTAGTTTAGTTGTTGTCCTGATCTCCTTGCAAGCTCAATCAATCCAAGACCGGCCCCACCTTTTTCACTTAAATCAGCATGTATTAACTGACGTTTATATATGTGCTTGAGTGCCTCACTGTCCATAGAATTCACCATGTCAACTGTTTTGCTCAAAAACGGCACTTCTTCTTTTTTTACGGGATTGATGGAGTTGATAACATAAGCTTGACCTTGATTTCGGAAGGCAAACATTCCTGAAAATGGCGTTGCCCCTTTCAATTCATTATGATCAGAGTGCTTAATAATGTTTTGAAAACACTCCACAAGCAAAAAAGAAACCTTGCGATTTACTTTGCTTAGTCCTTTGGTTTCGGCAATGGTATTTTCACTAATATCAATAATTCTGGAGGTAATATCGTCCAGAAAAGGCCCTCTGTAATTGAGGCAAAGGTCATCGTCAATGGCTGAAAGATAGAAACGGTAAGCCTCTCGCAACGCCTTTGGTGAGAATTGGGCACAACTGCATCCCTGTTGTCTGGGTTGAAACCAGATGGGAAACTCTGTATTCCCTGTAAAGGAAGAATGATTAACTCTGTTCATAATTTCACTGGGCGCAAAATAATTTGCACCTTTCAATTGTACGAATAGAGCTAATTAAGGTTTCAAATCAGGTTTCAGGCTCATAAACCTCTGAAACCAATTGAAGCTGCGGGCTTGGTAAAATCCGGGTCACCCCAGTTGTAAATATCTGATAAGCTGAGCCCTTGACCATGGTATTCTTCATTATGAAGTTTTTTGATCAATTCAGATGTTCGCTCCCTACTTAATTTATTCATTTCATAAGAAGCAATAATACGCCCTTTGCGAGTGAGCGCTTTATCCACCTTATGAAGAGGTATATTGAATGTGCAAATGATTTGAATATTTAGGCAATCGGCAAGCAGTCCGTCGGCCAGATTCAATAAATTCGACATTGCACCACTGCTCACTTCCGATCTTTCCATCAAAATATTTTCCGCATCTTCTATAATAAGTATAGAGTCTGGATTTTCCGCCAGCAAGGATAAAAGATTAGGATCTGCAATACGGTGAGCAAGATCGGGTGGAACATAAATCATTTTTTTCTTGTCGAGAACAGAGATCAAATGACGTATGTATGTAGTTTTTCCAGTGCCGGGTTCGCCATGCAGCAATACCAATCCCTTGTCTTTTTCCGTTTGCAAACGCTTGTGAATGCGTTCATGCACAGGGAGAAAATCTTCATTATAATGAGTATTCAGATCGATATTGGATCGGCTGATTTCAAATGGCCTAACGTCTAGCCCAAAATGTTCAGCACAAAGCAAATAAAGGGTCGGTTTTTCTTCTGGTTTGTGCGTGGAAGAAATTAGCTGAACAAGCGAGTCCATGAACTCTACACTCATTCCCGAATGATATAATATTTCAACACAAGGCTCATAAGTTACGCCAGGGTTAAAATAGATCATTATTCCTTCCGCAATGGTGAAAAGTACGGTGTGAAGCTGCCCTTGGGATTCTTTTTTCCATGTATCGGAACGAAGGATGCTCTTTTCAGCGACATTAAATTTTTTCTTAAGGACTTCGAGCAATTCTGTTTTATCGGCATCATGAAATACCCGCTTATTGGGCACTTTACCATAAGCTTTATAGTAGATGAAGTATGGATTAACGTATGGCGAACGATCGAACATATCGTCCAAACCAAGTAATTCCAAAGGATTAAAATATTCTGCCATATTCTCTAAAATACAAGAAACAAAGGTAGTTCAAAACAATAGAACAGATTCTTCCCTGTTAATAAATGAACTATCAATTCCTTAACTATCTTCACGGCCTATGCGCAAAAACAGGGGCTTCAAGTTCTTATTCGTTTTGATGATGCTTGCGATCGTTGGCTGGGGCTTATTTCATTTCCGCTATGCAATTTATCGCAGGATTGAACCGGTTTTTAAGGAGTACCGCGCATCTCGAATTCCGGAGGGGTATGGTATCCATGGTATTGATGTGTCGAGGTATCAAGGAAGAATAGACTGGGATAAGCTGGGTAAAATCAATAAAACTTATCCCGTTGACTTTGTTTTGATTCGCGCTACGATGGGAGCAATTGGGGAGGACAATGAATTTCCTCGAAACTGGAAAGCCGTTGAACAAAAGGGGCTGGTTAGGGGAGCTTATCATTACTACAACCCCAATGTGAACTCTACTTTGCAGGCAGAGAATTTTATTTTGACGGTTGATCTAAAAAAAGGAGACCTCCCTCCAGTTTTGGATATCGAAAAAGTGAGCAGTATTCAGGATGTTGAGCACTTGAG
>JBDNHP010000308.1:0-8172 GCA_041688765.1 Flavobacteriales bacterium | reverse complement strand
CATTATGGGTATTTGGAATAGCATACAAGCAGCCTACGAAGGATACGCAACGTACCTTTGGCAAGAAATTACTCTGAAAAATGAGGCTGGACTTTGGCATAACT
The DNA here is from genome assembly GCA_041688765.1 of Flavobacteriales bacterium. Taxonomy (GTDB): domain Bacteria; phylum Bacteroidota; class Bacteroidia; order Flavobacteriales_D; family Sanyastnellaceae; genus JBDNHP01. The sequence continues at coordinate 8,068 of JBDNHP010000308.1, read as the reverse complement.
ATTTCTGGATGCTATTATTTGTTTCAGTTTTCTTTTTCGGACTTGAAATCATAAAACCTTGGAGAATAAACCAGCCGAAGTTCCGCAAGGATTTTTGGCTGGACTTTTTTTACATGTTCTTCAATTTTTTCATCTTTTCCCTCATTATTTACAATGCGGCTTCTTCCGTGGTTGTAGAATTCGTGAACAATCTCATCCTCAAAATCAGCAATTTTGATCTTTCAGCTTCCAATCCATTGCAATACTGGCCATACTGGGCACTCCTGTTGTCGGGATTTCTGGTAAGAGATTTTGTACAATGGTGGACACACCGATTATTGCATCGTTCAAACCGTTTGTGGGAGTTTCATAAAGTACATCACAGCGTTGTGCAAATGGGCTTCGCAGCTCATTTACGATATCATTGGATGGAAACAATTGTGTATCGAACTATAGAATACATTCCGCTATCATTAATGGGAATAGGCTTATACGATTTCTTCATCATACATATTTTTACCCTCGCTTGGGGACACTACAACCATGCGAATTTCAAAGTGAGTGGAAGAGTAACTGGGACTATTGTTGGCGCATTAATTGGTTTGCTCATTGTAAGAAGTTATCCCCAGTTTGATAGCAATAGTATCCTAATTACTATTGCAATCTCAGTGCTTTCAGGTTTGATAATCTTAGCTCCGTTCATGAAGAAAATTTTCAATAGTCCTGAAATGCATATTTGGCATCATGCAGCCGAATTACCTGCCAACAGGAAGTATGGGATTAATTTCGGTATCACACTGGCTATTTGGGATTATATTTTCAAAACCGCAGAAATTCCTCATGATGGCATGGACATTAAGCTTGGATTCGAAGGTCTCAGCGCTTTTCCAGATGGATTTATTGCTCAAAGCACACATGGCTTTTCTAACAAAAGTTATTAATTACCGTGATTCAAATTACAAAGCCGTAAACAATTTAGGATCATATTTGTTTGAATGAAATAATTTATTAGTTTGGAATCATCACATACAGAATCCTTTAGTACTGTTGACAGAATGCAAATTCACGGACAGTGGTTCAACTTCAATATCGGAGATAAAATTCCGGTTGAAATGTTTCATTCTAAAGTTCTTTTTCTCAAAGAAGGAGTTATTAAAGTGATTGATAATCATGAGCAATCAGGCATTCTCATGTTTCGACTAATTGAGGGAGATATAGCAGGATCAGAACTTTTTAGTGATCGTATCCCAACATTTGAATTAGAAGTAGAAAGAAAATGTCTCATTGGTACGGCTCCAGAATATCTATCCCATGAATGGTCTTGTGCAGATTCAGATTGGAAATACCGGCTTGATCGCAGTTGACAAGAAATCTACAATCGATTATTCAATAGAATTCGCAATAGTGCTGTTTGCATGGAAATGCGAATCGTTTCTTATCTCCAAAACCTTAAAGTCATTCAAGAAAACAGCACGATAGAAATTACTCATGCGGTTATTGCAAAAGAGTTGGGTTCTGTGAGAGAAGTTGTTTCTCGCTCGTTGAAAAAACTGGAGTGCGAGGGTATGGTTGAACTTTTACGAGGAAGAATAATTATAAAAAAATAAAATATCATTTTGTTTGTATTGCCCCACAGTATTTTAACTAACAAGTACTTACAAAGTAATATATAGCAAATGATACATTTTATTACAACTAAAATTCAAATAAGATCTGTGTTTATTTAATTTAATTAATTGTGTCTTTAGTCTTTTCGCATTTTTGGCTTGCTTTGTTTGGGTATGTTATTTCTTTTCTACCCTTTTTTTTTTGCACAATCCGACACTATTTCATCCGCCGCATTTCTTTTGAATAGAGTGGTTTTTGTCCATTTCAAATCTTAATCTTTTAGAGATTCTATAATTTGCGTTCACATCCTAAGTGAAGCATCTTCTATAACATATAAAATCAGTGAAATAAGATTGCTTTTTTATGTCTTAGTAGTTTCAAAAATTCTATCAATTCTAACCATCACATCAACGGAGCTATTTGTAAATATTACTGCTTTATAACCCGGAAGTTGTGACTATATCGTTAGAGTTTTGCTTTTTCATCCTTCCAGCTTCTACAGCCTGTATTCTTATACATACTTTGAGCATGAGCTCATTTTCTGCCAGCAATTTTTTGATAGTAAGGTTGACAATTTTGAAAAAAGCAAAGAGAACAATTCTCCCTAAATACCGCCTATCCAATGAAATAGCTGATAGAAAGCCGCAACGCACACATTACACCATTGAGACCTAAGCAACACATCGATCATAAAAACAAAAAAATATTTTTTTTATACAAATTATTGGATCAAATTAGCCTCTAAAACCCCCTATTTAAACCAAAAACAATAGCATTTTCAATGAAATACCCAGCAATTCAGAACTATATCGGTGGCAAGTTTGTCGATTCGTCAACTTCAAAAACAATGGATGTAATTTCTCCATTAGACGGGACTTTTTTATCTACCGTTCCATTGTCAAGTTCCAAAGATTTAGATGATGCTGTTAGAGCAGCTCAAGCAGCATTTCCAGCTTGGAGTAAAACACCAATTAAGGAAAGAGTGCAAGTTTTCTTCAGATACAAAACATTACTAGAAAAAAACTTAAAAGTACTAGCCGAACTTTGCAGCGAAGAAAACGGAAAAACTTATAGCGAATCTGTAGCCGAAATAGAAAAATGTATTGAGCTTACCGAATTTGCAACATCCTTACCGCAATTAATTACGGGCGAAATATTAGAAGTAAGTCGAGGCGTGGAATGCAGAACAGAACGCGTTCCGCTTGGTGTTGTAGCTTCAATTGTTCCTTTTAACTTCCCATCAATGGTTCCCAATTGGACCATCCCGAATGCCATTGCACTTGGGAATTGTATGATTATAAAACCTTCCGAAAAAGTACCCTTGAGTTGCGTAAAATTAGCCGAACTTTTAAAAGAAGCTGGACTTCCTGATGGTGTTTTCAACGTGGTTAACGGCGATGTAGATATCGTAAATGCCATTTGCGACCATCCTAAAATCGAAGCCGTTTCGTTTGTTGGCTCTACCAAAGTGGCGAAAATTGTTTATCAACGTAGTACTTCAACTTACAAAAGATGCTTGTCGCTTGGCGGGGCCAAAAATTATTTGATGGTGTTGCCAGATGCTATTCCAGATATGACTGCACAAAATGTGGCGGCTTCCATGTCGGGTTGTGCAGGGCAACGTTGTATGGCAGCATCTGCTATGATTGGCGTTGGCGATGTTGATGCTATTATTTCCAAAATTTGTGATGAAGCTAGAAAGATAATCCCAGGCCAGAATCTTGGTTCTGTAATCAATAAAGAATCGAAAGAGAGAATTGAAAATTATATTTCGCAAGCTGAAAAGGACGGTGCCAAAATATTAGTTGATGGACGCAATACTGTAGTTGCCGGAAAAGAAAACGGAACTTACGTTGGACCAACCGTTATCGACTTTGTAACTCCTGAAATGAGTGTAGCCAAAGAAGAAATTTTTGGACCTGTAATTTCAATCATCAGAGCCAAAACCGTAGACGATGCTTTAGCTATGGAAAATGCGAATCCTTATGGAAATGCAGCCAGTGTGTTTACTCAAAACGGTGCAATGGCACGCTATATTATCGACAAAGCCAGTGCTGGAATGATTGGTGTAAACGTTGGTGTTCCCGTACCAAGAGAACCTTTCAGTTTTGGCGGTTGGAACGAAAGTAAGTTTGGAGTAGGCGATATCACTGGAAAAAGCTCAATCGAGTTTTGGACTAAATTGAAAAAAAGCACGATTAAATGGAATGCGGAAGCTGGCGTAAACTGGATGAGCTAATACAATACAATTGAAAATGATTACGAAAGAACAAACATTGACCAAAGAACAAATAGTTAATGATAGTAAAGAGTTTAGCCTATTCTCTTGGTCGGCACAAGCAAGTGTCAACCCAATTGTAATCAAAAGAGCAGAAGGCGTTTATCTCTATGATTACGATGGCAATAGAATAATCGATTTTTCTTCGGGCTTAATGTCCGTGAATATTGGTCATGGCGATCAACGTGTAACTGATGCTGTGGTAGAACAAATGCAAAAAGTAAGTTTTGTAACACCATCTTGTACAACAGAAATTAGAGCTAAACTTTCTCGAAAATTAGCCGAAATCTGCCCAGGCGATTTGAACAAAGCGTTTTATACATTATGTGGAACTTCCTCTATCGACAACGCCATCAAATTGGCAAGATTATATACTGGAAGACATAAAATAATCGGAAGATATAGAGCTTTTCACGGCGGTTCTATTGGAGGAATGACCGCGGGGGGCGACCCAAGAAAATTGGCAAACGACTCACAACAAATGCCGAATGCCGTGCATCTGGATGATCCCTATTGTTTTTTTGGTATGAAAAATTTAGACGATGCAACTAAGCTAAGTTTAAGTTTAGAATATGTAGAAAGAATAATTCATCTGGAAGGCAAAACCAATATTGCAGCTTTTATTTTTGAAGGCGAAAGCGGTTCTTCGGGCTGTCTGCATTATCCGAAAGGATATTTAAAAGGTGTGAAAGCACTTTGTGAAAAATACGGAATTCTATTCGTTGCCGATGAAGTGATGAGTGGATTTGGGCGCACTGGAAAATGGTTTGGTTTTGAAAATCACGGCATCATTCCCGATATGATTTGCATGGCAAAAGGATTGACCTCTTCCTATTTACCATTAGGATGTTTGATGGTTTCAGACAAAATCGCCGATAAATTTGAAAACACACCTTTGATGATTGGCTTAACCTATAATGGCCATCCAGTGGCCTTAGCAGCGGCTTTGGCGGTTATCAATATTTATGAAAGTGATCAATTGATTGAGAATGCCAGAGCCATGTCCACTTATTTAGAATCCAAAATTGAACAAATGCGAAGCCAACATCCTAGCATGGGAGCTTTCAGAAATACTGGACTTTTAGGTTGTTTGGACGTTTTAAAAAATAAAACTTCCGGCGAATTGATCGCACCATATAACGCTACTGCTGATGATATGAAAGTGTCCAATCAAATAGCAGCTAAAATTAGGCAATTAGGAATGTACACTTTTGTGCGTTGGGGTTATATTTTTATAGCGCCGCCATTGTGTGTAACCAAAGATCAAATCGATGAAGGTTTAGCAATTATTAGTGAATGCTTGAAAATTGCCGACGATGCTTTGATAGTATAACCATCTAACCTTTAAAATCCTGTGAATACAAATTCGTCCTTATATAGCGAAGACTTGGCTCCAATTTCGGCTGAAAAGCGAACTTGGACTACATGGAATTACGCGGCAATTTGGATAAGCATGAGTCTTTGTATTCCAACATATATGCTGTCTAGTTCCTTGATTGAAGGCGGCATGAATTGGTGGCAAGCAATCCTTACAATACTTTTAGGAAATACTGTTGTTTTAATTCCGATGATTTTAAATGGTCATGCGGGAGCAAAATATGGAATACCATTTCCAGTTTTTGCGAGAGCAAGTTTTGGAACTGTTGGAGCCAATATTCCAGCCTTGCTTCGTGCCATTGTTGCTTGTGGTTGGTTTGGTATTCAAACTTGGATTGGCGGTTCTGTAATATACCAAATGGCACGCTTGTGGATTCCTGCATTGGAAACCTTACCACAAATTTTTCCTGATTCTTGGGGATTGCAAACTGGACCTGCAATTTGTTTCCTTCTTTTTTGGTTAATCAATATGTATGTGGTGTATTTGGGCGTGGAAAGCATCCGGAAATTATTGATTTTCAAAGCAATTTTTCTACCTGTTGCAGCTTTGGCATTATTATTTTGGGCAATAAATGCAGCTCATGGATTGGGACCAATATTAAACACACCATCAAAACTTACAAATACCACCGATTTTTTCAATTTCTTTTTCCCTGCGTTAACAGCTATGGTTGGATATTGGGCAACATTGTCGTTGAATATCCCTGATTTTACAAGATATGCAGTATCGCAAAAAGCACAAATCAGAGGACAGATTTATGGTTTGCCAACATCCATGACATTGTTCGCTTTTGTTGGCGTAGTTGTAACTTCTGCAACAACAATTATATTCGGAACGATGATTTGGGATCCAGTTGTTTTAGCTGCAAAATTTGACAGCAAATTATTGGTAAGCATCGCCATGATAGCCATAGCCATTTCTACATTGGCAACCAATATTGCAGCCAATATTGTTAGTCCAGCGAATGATTTTGCCAATTTATCTCCGTCAAAAATTGATTTCAGAAAAGGCGGATACATCACAGGAATTATTGGAATATTAATTTTTCCATGGAAATTAATTGCCGACCCAACAGGATATATTTTTACGTGGTTAGTTGGCTATTCCAGTCTGCTTGGGCCAATTGGCGGAATTATGATAGCCGATTATTATTTTATTAGAAAACAAACATTGATCGTAGATGACTTATACAATACAAAAGGGATTTACGCTTTTTCAAAAGGATTTAATTTCAAAGCCATTATTGCCTTATTAATCGGAATTGCGCCCAATGTTCCTGGATTTTTTACCACAATAAAAGTGATGCCGGAAGATACATTTCCCCATTGGATAAATGGTTTGTATAATTATGCTTGGTTCGTTGGATTTGCTTTAAGTGGTTTTGTATATTGGATTTTAATGAAGAATAAAAAATAGAATCATGAGCATATTAATAAAAAACGGTAGAATTATTACGGCAACCGATGATTATGTTGCCGATATATTTATTGAAGCTGAAATAATTTCAGCAATTGGTAAAAACTTAAATGTTCAAGCTGATACCATTATTGACGCATCCGGAAAATTGATAATGCCCGGTGGAATTGATCCTCACGTGCATCTCGACATGCCTTTTATGGGCACATCGAGTAGCGATAATTATGAAACCGGAACACGAGCAGCACTTTATGGCGGCACCACAACTGTTATTGATTTTGTATTGCAAACGCAAGGTAAAAGTTTGCAATCGGCTTTGCAAGAATGGAAAGGCAGAAGCGATAACAATGCGGTGGGAGACTACAGTTTTCACATGGCAGTGACTGATTTTAATGATGATACCAAAAAAGAAATTCAGCATTTTATAGAAGTTGAAGGAATTACTTCTTTCAAAACATTTATGGCCTACAAAGGAGTATTGATGATAAACGATAGTCAAATGGTAGGTTTGATGCAAGAAGTAAAAAAACATGGCGGTTTAATTAATGTGCATGCAACCAATGGCGATATGATTGATTATTTAATTGCCCAACATAAATCAGAAGGTAAACTCTCCCCATTATACCACTATTTGTCGCAACCTGAAGGTACAGGAGCGGAAGCCAGCAGTCGCTTTGCTGATATGGCAGATTATACCGGTTGCCCGGGCTACATAGTGCATCTCACTTGCGAAGGCGCTTTAAATGCCGTTCGATTTGCCACTCGAAGAAATCAGCATGTTTTTGTTGAAACTTGTATTCAATATTTAATTTTGGATGCGAGATTGTATGAGCAAAACTTTGAAGGGGCAAAGTGGGTAATGAGTCCACCATTAAGAGAAAAGAAAGACCAAGAAACACTTTGGGCTGGATTAAATCAAGGGCTAGTGAATGTTGTGGCTACTGACCATTGTCCTTTTACATGGGAACAAAAACGCATGGGAAAAGACGATTTTTCTAAAATTCCAAACGGTCATCCTGCAATTGAAAATCGCATGGAATTACTATTTAGCGAAGGTGTAAACAAAGGAAGAATCACCTTGAATAAATTTGTTGAAGTAGCCTGCACAAATGCCGCGAAAATCTTCGGTATGTTTCCTAAAAAAGGAACAATTGCTGTAGGTAGCGATGCTGATATAATCCTTTTAGATCCTAATGAAAAGCATACCATTTCAGCAAAAACACACCACATGAATGTTGATTATAGTGCTTATGAAGGATGGGAAGTAAAAGGGAAAGTTAAAACCGTTTTGCTAAGAGGAAAAGTAGTTATTGACAATAACGAATGCAAGGTTCAAAAAGGCTACGGCCAATTTGTAAAACGAAATAAAGTACAAGGGAAGATATAAAATATGGCACGAATAGTAAAAT
>JBDNHP010000307.1:0-2309 GCA_041688765.1 Flavobacteriales bacterium | reverse complement strand
GATGCTTGATACTCCATTGGGAACAGTCCATGTTTGCATAGAACCGGTAAAATCAAACTGATCGAGTCCACCAATATTGGGATCATAGCAATTTCCGCATAAATCTTCAATATTTGTTCCACCGCAAATTCCGGCACAATCCACAATAAATAAGCAAGATCCATCACCGCAACCTGCACCCGGATCGTAATTGCAAGCAGCTATATCGTTGCAACCTGGGTATATGCAAGTACCATCATCACAAGTAGCAGATGGGTCATAGTTACAAGCATTTACATAATTACATCCATCAGGATAATTGCAAGATCCATCTTCAATTTGAGCGCCCGGATCATAGTTGCAGGCTATTGGATCGGTGCATCCAGCATAACATTCAGGAGTATTGCCGTAATTGATTATAACGATTCCATTACCTAACTGAACACCTTGTTGGTTAAATTGATTGGCTCCAATATTATAAGATCCGCCACCACCACCGGCACAACCATCTGATTCACCTCCCGAACCACCTGAGTAGCCACCTCCACCGCCTGATCCACCGCAACAACCGTTGTAATAGCCACCTCCGCCTCCGTAGCCTCCGCCTGGAGCACCACCATTACCTGGATACATGCCACCTCCGGCGCCTCCATATAGTCCGGTTCCTGGTGAGAACCAGCCACCACCACCACCGCCAAATGCAGAGTAGCCACCGTTACCATTAATACCGCCAACTGCGCCGGGTCTGAAGTAAGGATTTGGGTGTGCTGGGGGTTCAACGCCATTTCCACCGTTGTTTCCGATTAATCCTGGAGCACCATTGTTTCCGCCAAGAACGTTGCAATGGAATCCACCACCACCGCCACCGGCGATTATTAGAGGCTGCCCATTTTGAACGACAAAAGATCCGCCGCCACCGCCTGAACCGCAGTTGCTATTAGTGCCTCTTTGTCCAACGAGTACATTTAAAATATCGCCAGGATTTACATTAAATGCACCCGACATGTGAGCGCCAAGTCCGCCTACAAAATTTTGATTTCCATTTTCACCTGTGGAAGTGCCACCTTCAGCGCCATAAGCATGAATTGTGATTTCCGATACACCAGCAGGAACAGTAAAGAATTGAAGAGAACCAGTGTAATTGAATTGTACTTCACCTTCTGCATTATTAGGGTCATAACAATTTCCGCAGAAGTCTTCTATATTAGATCCGCCGCAAATACCCGCGCAATCTATTATGAATGCGCAAGACCCATCTCCGCAACCCGCGCCCGGATCATAGTTACATGCTGCCGGATCATTACAACCAGGATACACGCATGTACCATCATTGCAAGTAGCAGCAGGATTAAAATTACATGCATTTACATCATTACATCCATCAGGATATTCACAATTACCCGCATCAAGTTGGGCTTGCGGATCATAGTTACAAGCCTCGGGATCCAAGCAACCTGCTAGACATTCAGGAGCTAATCCAAAAGTAAAAGTTGCATATCCGTTTCCGCTTTGAACACCTCCACTATTAATCGGATCAGTTCCAGAATTATAAGAGCCTCCGCCACCGCCGCCATGTCCCCAGTCAGTTGCGTTGTACCCTGACCAAGTTCCACCTCCGCCGCCAGAATAGCCTCCGCCACCCCCGCCACCAAGTGCGCCACCCCCGCCGCCACCGAATCCTCCGACCATTCCTGCATTGTTACCTTCACCTAATCCGCCAGTAGCGCCATTTAGATAAGAGTTTCCACCCCATCCCCATTGACCGCCACCGTACATGGCAACATATTCTCCTCCATCAGAAAAGAATCCACCACCACCGCCGCCCGGGCGATGCGATTGTCCTCCTGTTCCGCCATTTCCATTTGCACCGCCATAACCAGGAGCAATAACCCATTGATTGGCGCTTGGTTGAGAATCGGAACCGTTTTCAAGGGCTTCTGCAGGTTTTCCATCTTGTAGTGCGCCGGGATTAGTTTCTTGATATCCACCGGCTCCACCGCCGCCACCAGCGATAACTAAAGGAATATTTCCATTTTGACGGACTATGAAAGTACCTCCGCCTCCGCCTCCGGAATTGACGTTACCAGAGCCTTGTCCGCCAATAACTACATTTAATATTTCACCTGGAATTACATCAATTGTTCCTGTGATATTTGCACCGAGTCCACCGACACCATAAGAGCTATTTCCACCTTGAGCACCAGCCGCTTCAACGATGATGCTTGATACTCCATTGGGAACAGTCCATGTTTGCATAGAACCGGTAAAATCAAACTGATCGAGTCCACCAATATTGGGATCATAGCAATTTCCGCATAAATCTTCAATAT
>JBDNHP010000306.1:0-3917 GCA_041688765.1 Flavobacteriales bacterium | reverse complement strand
TGAAGTGTTGTATGTAAAAAGGGAAAAAGGACTTGCACAGTAAATAATTCCATCCCCTGAACATACGTCAATGGTTGCGCTAAAAGGCAAATGATCTCTCCATTCGCCTACCGGAATTTGGGCGCGAACTTGAATCGTGAAAGCAATGGAAGAAAGAATGAGAATTATAGACTTCATGAAAAAATGCTGTTCTGGTTGAAAATATAAAGGCAATGTTATAACGCAAGTTGAAAGCTTTCAGTATAACAAATGCCAAAGCCAAAGTTCCCAAAATATTGGGCTTCTTGAACTTTTAAGTCTCAACTTTCAATTCAAGTACTTTCTAACTACTCTTGAAAATGGAAAAGCCTGTCTATAACAGACAGGCTTTCAGTATAATACGAGATTTAATTCTGAGTCCTAAATCAGAAATCACAATGTTCCCCTAGATTCCTGTTCGCGCTCAATAGCTTCAAAAAGGGCCTTGAAATTTCCTTTCCCGAAGCTTCTGGCCCCTTTGCGTTGAATAATTTCAAAGAAAAGGGTAGGGCGATCTACTACAGGTTTTGTAAACAATTGAAGAAGATAACCTTCTTCGTCCCTATCGATTAGTATGCCCAGAGCTTTGAGTGGAGCTAAATCTTCATCGATATGACCAACACGATCCAAAATATCGTCGTAATAGGTTTCCGGAACATATAAAAACTCTACACCACGCTCTTTCATTGCAACAACTGTTTCTACTATGTTATCAGTAGCTAAGGCAATATGCTGCACACCGCTTCCCTTATAAAAGTCGATATATTCTTCAATCTGGCTTTTTTTACGACCTTCTGCTGGCTCGTTGATAGGGAATTTAATGCGTCCGTTGCCATTGCTCATTACTTTAGACATAAGGGCAGTAAATTCAGTGCTGATATCGCTATCATCAAATGAAATGATTTGTGCAAATCCCATTACACGGGTATAAAAATCAACCCATTTATTCATTTCACCCCAACCCACATTGCCTACCATGTGATCAATGTACATGAGGCCTGTATCTTTTGGCTTGTAATAAAGATCCCATTTTTTATAGCCTGGCAGAAAAAGGCCATTGTAGTTTTTTCGTTCTACAAAAATGTGAACCGTATCTCCATAAGTGTTGATGCCAGAGCGAACTACAGTGCCATGCTCGTCCTTTTCTTCTATTGGCTCCATAAAGGATTCTGCACCGCGTTTGGTGGTTTCTTCCCAACTTTTACGGGCGTCATCTACCCAAAGAGCTATCACTTTCACGCCGTCGCCATGCTTGGCTAGATGCTCATTGATTGGGCTTTCGGGGACCAGCGAAGAGGTTAGAACTAAACGTATTTTATCCTGCTGAAGAACATAAGAAACACGGTCTTTTACTCCCGTTTCAAGCCCTGAAAATGCCAAAGGTTGAAAACCAAATGCGGTTTGATAATATAGGGCGCTTTGTTTAGCATTTCCCACATACATTTCTACGTAATCGGTTCCAAGCAAAGGGAGAAAATCTTCCGCTTGTGGAACTATTTTTTCGAGTTTTAATGAAGTGCTATCTGTAATCATGGTACTAATTATTGAAGATTAAGCCGGATCTATCCAGGATTTGTAATACTGTGGATCTGAAATATCAAGTGCTGTTTGAGTGAGTTTTAATGGCTTAAAAGTATCAACCATAACGGCTAATTCAAGGGTTTCTTTTTTGCCGATGCTTTTTTCCATGGCCCCCGGATGAGGACCATGAGGAATACCGCCGGGATGAAGGCTCAAATAGCCTTTATCCACGTGATTGCGACTCATAAAATCGCCATCCACGTAGTAAAGCACCTCATCAGAGTCGATATTGCTGTGATTGTATGGCGCCGGTATGGCCTGAGGATGATAATCGTATAAGCGCGGACAGAAAGAACAAATAACAAAATTATGTCCTTCAAAAGTCTGATGAATTGGAGGAGGCATGTGCACTCTGCCATTAATCGGCTCGAAATCATGAATAGAGAAGGCATAAGGGTAATTATATCCATCCCATCCAACAACATCAAATGGATGGCTGGCATAAACTAATTCATGCAGCATGTTTTCCTTGCGGATTTTCATTCTGAATTCGCCCTTTTCATCAAAAGTCTCCAATTCATTTGGACGACGGATGTCGCGCTCACAAAATGGACTATGTTCCAACATTTGCCCAAAATGATTTCGGTATCGCTTGGGAGTTACAATCGGGCTAAAAGATTCTACAATGAGTAAGCGATTATCCTCTGTATCAAAATCAATCTGGTAAATCATTCCACGTGGAATAATGAGGTAATCACCATAACTGAAGGAGAGATTGCCGAGCATGGTCCTGAGTTTCCCGCTTCCACGATGAACAAATAGCATTTCATCGGCATCGGCATTTTTGTAGAAATAAGAACGCAAACTCCTACGAGGTGCAGCAACAGATAGATTTAAGTCATTGTTGAACATCAATACTTTTCTGCTTTCCAGAAAATCATCGATGGCAGGAACTTCAAAGCCGCTAAGCATTTGACTCCTGATGTTTTTATTTAGGGCTGCTTTGGGACTTACGTCAATGGCTTCCTTTACTTCCAAAACCTGAGTAGGCCTATGAACATGATAAAGAAGCGAAGACATGCCGCTAAATCCCTCTGTTCCAAATAGTTGCTCGTAGTAAATGTTTCCGTCTTCTTTGCGGAAAATAGTATGCCGCTTGTGGGGAAATTTACCGAGGCTATGATATATAGGCATAGTAAATAAGTGATTTAATGAATGAATAAGTGATTTAACCCAGAAATTAAAGGGTATTAATCACTCCGGATTGCGCTTGAGGCGCTGCTTTATGAACGGAAAATAGGTTGAATAATGCTCAATCACCAAACAAAAATAAGCATTCTGCAACCGAAAAACATGACTTTGCTTAGGAGCTTAGAATCAGATTTGTAAATCTTTAGCCAATTCCAAGCTCATCTAAGGCCGCCGTCACAGAACTGCGTTTTCTGGAGGCAACAGGAATTTGAGTTTTATCTTTCATTACCAAAAGACCTCCATCCGTCTTGATAAACTCTCGAATATGGGCCATGTTCACTAAATGACTTTGATGAGCTCTCATAAATCCAAAAGGGCTTAATAAATCATCAAAATCTTTAAGGGTTCTTGTCACCAAAACTTGTTCTCCATCCATCAGGAAAAACATGGTGTAAGAGCCGTTTGATTCACATTGAACGATTTCTGCAATTTCAACAACTCGCACTTTATCTTGCGAATTCAGAACTAATCTTTTGCTTCCGCCTTGTAGGTGACTTTTAAGAGTATCTATCCTCTCGCGCTCGGTTTTGGATGCTTTGTGCACAGCCTCCTGAAGCTGTATCGGATCTATAGGTTTTAGCAAATAATCTACTGCCGAAAATCGAAATGCACGTATGGCATGTTCGTTGGATGCGGTTGTGAAAATGAGCTTAAAATTTTTTTCCGGCAGAATTTCGAGTAAATCAAACCCGCTTCCATCATTCATTTGAATGTCAAGAAATACAATGTCTGGTTCGGTTTCGCGAAATAATTTCGCCCCACTAACTACTCCTTCCGCCTCTCCAACTACCTCAACCTGAATACAGTAGTCCTTTAAATCTGCACGCAAAGCAGCTCTTGAATGGGGAAGGTCATCTATAATTATTGCTCTAAACATTTTTCAAATTCTTATTCAGGTTAAAATTACATCATTGCGGACATCAGTCATAAGCGCTGCTAAAGTCTTTCCCTTGATCGCAAGAACTTTGCCTTTATTCGCTTAAATCCGCAGTAAATTAAGAGGGATTTTGATGCGAACTCTTGTTCCGATGGCTTCTTTTTTGTCATTGTACAGATCTTCAAAATGGATTTGCGTTTCTGATTTACCCGCCAAGAGTTCCAATCTTTCTTCGGTAACTGCTAGCCCG
>JBDNHP010000025.1:0-3576 GCA_041688765.1 Flavobacteriales bacterium | reverse complement strand
TTTCCATTAATTGATTTCCATGCGGCCGCAATACCATCTTTTTTAAGAATACGAAGGGTATTAAAACTAATAGCAGATATGCTTGACAATAACTCCTCATAGATGCCGGAAATAAAAGCAATTGTTCCACCCGAAACGCCCGGAACAACATCCGCAGCACCCATGGCCATCCCTTTTAAGAAAAGAGATGTTCTAGACTTTATATCAGCCATTATTAAAGCAAATTGCTTTCTGGGAAACAAGTTAACCAGGCATTAATTCCCCCTTCTAAATTGTAGAGGTTAGAATAGCCGTATTTGCTTTCGAGCGCATAAATAACAGCTGAAGCCCTTTGTCCGCTCTGACAGTGAATAATAACAGGAACATTGGTGGGTATATGGTCGATATTGCTCATAACATCGGCCATAGGAATATGCCGACTAGGCAACTGAAACGAGGCTCTTTCGTGATCTTCGCGAATATCAATAATATGGATTTTCGAACCGGAGTCCAGCATTTCCTTAAGTTTCAAAGGACTTATTTGTCTGATTTCTGTTTCAGGCATCATTAGCTAAAAATCAAGATTTTGATTTAGCCGGGCTTTTCATTGCTTCCGGCAGAAAGGAGAAAAACGTGTCACCTCTCAAGCCAAGACGAAGGCATTCCAGCGGAATTACATCATTCTCTGCAATGTTTCCGAGATTAACTTCAGCTCCAAACTGATTAATAAACCACACTTGCTGTGTCTTTTTTGGTGCTTCCCAAAGAATATTATCTCCATTTACTTTAGCGAGGATTTTATTAATTAACACAACGTGAGCAGTGCCATTAGGACGATAAATGCCAACCGTTCCACTTTCACGTGCTTCTGCGATTACTTTCCATGAACCTGCTTGGAGTTCATTTTGCATCATTCGAATCCACTTGGCAGGAGAAATTAATATCCCTTCTTCTTTAGACCCGACTTCAGACAAAACCCGGTAATTCTTAGCAAATCTGGTAATAAGCTGGCATTTCTCATCGTGTTCAATTTCAACTGAACCGTCAGAAACTTCCATGCAATCGATGTTTAGATGATCAATAAATCGTTGATATTCCTCTAACTGATTTCGCACGTAAAATGCTTCAAACAGAGTGCCTCCTAAGTAAACACTGATTCCGGCATCTTGATAAACTTTAACTTTCTCCTTAACATTCTTGGAGACTATTGAAGTACCAAATCCCAACTTTACGAGATCAACAAGCTGGGAAGAGGCAGCAACGAGATTTTCAGCTTCGCGTATGCTCAATCCTTTATCCATTACCATGGTTAGACCTTTAGAGCGCGGTTTCTCTGAGCGCTTAGGCAAGTGGCTAAGTTTGGTATCCATGTTATTTATTATAGAGGCCGCAGAGATCAACATAAGTTGGATCTTGCTGAATATCAGGATAATAATCCGTCAACTCATTAGACAGGCTGCTATTTTCCGGCAATAACTCATGCAGAATCATATAGGCTTCCTGTTTTTGCCCTAATTGATGCAAGTAGGCAACTTTTCTGAACCTCAGTCCAATATCTTCCGGCAAATGTAAAATTCCTTGTTCAAGAAGTTGCAAAGCAGAAGCAATTCCTTCTATTTCACTAATGAGATCAGTATATTCTAACCAAGCTTCATCACTGAAGGGATCCATTGCTATAATGCGGTCGTAAACTTCGCGTGCTTCATCATTGAGTTCGCATTTGCGAAGGGCTTCCGCCAACAGAAAGAAATAATCGACGCTATCTTCCTCAAGTGCAGCCGCTTTCCTGAAAAAATCAAGGGCTTCCCGAAATTTAAATTCCAGATCGCAAATAACGCCCATGCCAACGTAAGCTTCGGCAAATTCTGGATCCAATTGAATGGCTAAATTATAATAGGTCTTAGCTTCTTCGAGTTTCGACATTTTTTCATAGCACTCCCCAACATAGCAATAAGTGCTTGCCTGAGGCGATTCTACTTTAAGCGTTTCAATCAAGTCTTCAATAGCTTCATCATACTTTTCAGCATTGATAAAAGCCATTGCACGATTGAAGTAAGCCGGAGCGAAATGATCGTCAATCGCCAAGCAATATTCAAAAGCCTCTATGGCTTCGATATTCTTGTCCAGCTTAAGGTAGGCATTTCCAAGATTGTACCAACTAGTATAACTATAAGGGAAGCGATCGATAAAAGCCAAATAGTAATGTATGCACTCAGCCAATTCCCCTGTCATTTCAAAACAATACGCCAACTCATGAATGGCGGTTTCGTTTTCAGGATTTCGGGCTAGTGCTTCTTTCAGCGTTACGATAGCATGTTCGAAGTCATTGAGATTCTCATATTCCAGAGCAATATCAATATAGATATCGTCAATGATATCAGCTTCAGCATAGCGCAGTGCTTCTTTAAAATAATGAACAGCTTGGGCGTGCTCGTGGGTTTGCGAATAAATGGAGGCCAAACTGAGATAAATCTCTTCATTATTGGGCTCAAAGGCCAATAGATTCTTGAGTTTAGCTACAGCCTTATTGATTTGACCATTCCCGGCAAGCATTTGCGCTTGGCGCAGCATCAACACTGTAGAATTTGGAAATAATTCAATGGCGTACAGGATCACTTTGGATCCGGCATCGAAATCTCCTTGCTCTACATAATGTTCAATGATACCCTCAAATTCGTCCAGATCAAAGAAATAACTCTCCCCTTTGGAGGTCATCTCTTCATATCTCCGAACCAATCCGGCGATTTCTTGTGCATCGTAGCTATTCCTGTCTTCCTCACTCATGCGGCAATGGAATTAGGGGTCCTCTCCAAAGGTAGCAATCCACGAATGTAACCTTCAACTTCTCCCAATTTGTTTTCCACAATTCAACTAACAAAAGGCATACCTTATTTAAAATTAACGTCAAATTTACGCATTTGGTACTGATTAATGATTTGTTTAGCTGACAGCTTGTCTTTATCAGTCATTTTCACTTTCATATCTTTGCAGCTACCATGGCGTTGTTAACCACTATATCAGGCATCAGGGGCACCATTGGAGGCCCCGCAGGACAAGGACTTACCCCTATCGACATCGTTAAATTCAGCTCAGCCTTTTATGCGGTTTTGTCTGCAAAAAGCGACAAAAAACGTTTAAAACTTATAATCGGACGAGATGGCAGAATATCAGGGCCGATAGTTCATCGTTTGGTTACCGGGAGCCTGATGAGCATGGGAGCAGAAATCATAGATCTCGGACTAAGTACTACGCCTACCGTAGAAATGGCTGTTACATTTCATAAGGCTGATGGGGGAATAATTATTACTGCTAGTCATAATCCGAAGGAATGGAATGCTCTGAAACTATTGAATGCTCAGGGGGAGTTTATTTCAGGAGAGTTGGGCGAAGAACTTTTGAAACTGGCAGACAGTGGAACTATCGACTTTGCCGGAATTGACGATCTGGGAAGCATTTCTGAGGATCATGAAGCACTTCGAAGACATATTGACGCTATCTGCCAATATCCTCTTGTGAATTTGGAGGCCATTAAAGAGGCATCATTCAAGATTGGTTTTGATGCCATCAATTCATCGGGTGGATTTGCTGTACCACAAC
>JBDNHP010000305.1:0-1341 GCA_041688765.1 Flavobacteriales bacterium | reverse complement strand
GCGTAGAGTTTTTTTTCTCTTTCGAGGATGAAAAGGAGTACTATAATTTCGAGTTCAATTGCGCAGGCACCTGTCTGCTCAGCTTTGGCGAACAAAGAGCCAATCGAATTATGTCGTCTGATGAGGTCATCAAATCGATTGCCTTCCGGAGTTCAATAAAACCTGCAAAAAGTAAGCATTCGAATATTGGATGGGAGTTGACCCTTGCAATACCATTTAGCGCTTTTCAATATCATCAGTTCAAATCCTTGAAAGGCAAAAAGTGTCGCGCTAATTTTTATAAATGCGGCGATGATCTTCCTGAACCGCATTTTGTGGTCTGGAATGAAATAAAAACCGAAGAACCGGATTATCATCGACCCGAATTTTTCGGTTCAATAGAATTTAATTAACAAATCATTAAAAATATTAATCATAAAGAAAATGGAAAAATTGGAAATACAACACCCGGATAAGGCAGATAAAAGTTTTAGTACAGGAGCATATTCATCAGGAGTACTTGCTGCAGGCGACTGGCTATTTGTAAGCGGACAAGCTGCAGTAGATTTTATAACAAGTTCTTTTGTATTGGGAACTATTGAAGAGGAAACACACCTCACAATTCACAATGTAAAGCGCATTTGCGAAGCGGCCGGATTTACTCTGGATGATATTGTTAAATGCACGGTTCATTTGAGTGATATAAAAGATTTTGATCGCTATAATGCGGTTTATGCGACCTATTTTACTAAAGTTAAGCCGGCACGTACAACTGTACAATCAGGTTTAGGCCATGGCATTAAAGTGGAGATTGATGCGATTGCATTTCGCCAGGGTAAAAAATAGTATTGCATAAAGAAATGACTGAAGAATCAATATTTATTTTTGATTGCCATCTCGATCTGTCGATGAATGCGATTGAATGGAACCGGGATCTTAAAAAATCTGTTTATGAAATCCGGGACCGTGAAATGGGTATGACAGATAAACTTGATCGGAGTCTAGGAACGGTAGCATTGCCTGAATTGCGTAAGGGCAAGATTGGTCTGGTGGTTGCCACTCAGATTGCCCGTTATGTAGAAAGAGGTAGCCTTATTCCGGGATGGAATTCTCCTGAAATCGCCTGGGGAATTTCTCAGGGGCAGTTAGCTTGGTACCGTGCCATGGAAGATCTGGGAGAAATGGTACAGATCACCAACCTGACCCAGATGGAAGCACATCTGGCACTCTGGTTTGATAATACCACTCCCGATCAGGGGAAACCGGTTGGATATATTCTCAGTCTTGAAGGTGCAGATTCATTCGTTAATATTTCATACCTTGAAAAGGCTTATGCTTATGGCCTTCGTGCTTGCGGTCCGG
>JBDNHP010000304.1:0-1657 GCA_041688765.1 Flavobacteriales bacterium | reverse complement strand
TTTCTCAATTTCGAGTATTACAAGCTTTGCAAGGGATTAGTGGCAATTATGCTCATTTCGGTACCTATCATTATTTACCTTTATTAGAGATGAGGCTATACATCATTGCGGGTGAAGCTTCGGGTGATCTTCATGGCGGAAATCTAATCAAAGCACTTCATGCTGAGCAAAAAGGAATCGAGATACGTTGTTGGGGGGGAGAAAAAATGCAATCAGCCGGTGCCGAATTAGTGAAGCACTACAGGGATCTTGCTTTTATGGGATTTGCAGAAGTAATTATGAATTTTGGAACTATTCTGAAAAACATTCGCTTTTGTAAAACTGATATTTTAGATTGGAAGCCCGATGCTTTGGTTTTGATTGACTATCCAGGTTTTAACATGCGAATAGCTGGGTTTGCACGTCGGCATTCTATTCCTGTATTTTATTATATCGCTCCTCAAGTATGGGCTTGGAAGCAAAAAAGGGTATTGAAATTACAGAGAGATGTAACACGATTGTTTTGCATTCTGCCCTTTGAAAAAGCTTTTTTTGCGAAGTTCGGAATGGATGTTGATTTTGTTGGGCATCCCTTGCTAGATGTTATTGCTGATGCACAGAATTCAAATGAAATAAAGAGCTTTAGAATCAAACATCAGCTCAATGATAAACCAATTATCGCGCTGCTTCCAGGAAGTAGAAAACAAGAAATTCAAGTTATGTTGCCTGCAATGCTTGGCGTTATTAAGCATTTTCCGGATCACCAATTCGTAATAGGAGGAGCGCCTTCACAGGAAAAATCTTTCTACGAACAGTTCTGTAAAGGCTTTGCAAATATCAGTCTTGTTGAATCAGATACCTACGGATTAATGTCCAATGCAGATGCCGCTTTAGTTACTAGTGGTACTGCGACTTTAGAAGCAGGATTATGGTCATTGCCGGAAGTGGTTTGTTACAAAGGAAACCCTCTTTCATACATGATAGCCAGAAAGCTCATTAAAGTAAAATATATTTCGTTAGTAAATCTTGTAATGGACAAAGAGGTTGTGCGTGAATTGATTCAATCCGATCTCAATGAAGAGGAGATGAAAAAATCATTGCAGGAGATATTACCGGGTGGTGCTAAACATGCAAAGATCAAAGAAGATTATGCATTATTGAAAAATCAACTCGGAGGAAAAGGTGCAAGCGCAAAAACGGCATCAATATTGTTGAAAACTCTGCAATATCAGCAGAATGCGAAGTAATGCACTGCTTAATTTTGCAAGGTTTTCCATTTCAATGTTAAAACTCACACACAGTTTTCTGGCGGTATTTATTTATACTGCATCCTTAGGGCAAACTATCAAAGTTGGTCTCGAAACCTTCGGTAATCCTCAGTCTTTGGCTTGTTATATTAATTCAGGTGCTTATAAAGTTATGGCTGATGGTATTGAAGTTAATACCATCAATACGGGTGAATCGATAGAAATATTGGTTTCAGGAAATGGACTGGTTGCCCTTATTAATAGCAAGCGATCAGGTCCCTTTCAGGAGATTAAATTGAGGGCTAACAAGTGGGATAGCGAAATCAGACTGCGTTCCATTTCTCCCAAAAAGAACGATGTTTTTCTTCAGGATAATGCCATTTTCAAAAAAGCGAAATCCGGAATGCTCTGCATTAGCGAGTTGGAACTGG
>JBDNHP010000024.1:0-7117 GCA_041688765.1 Flavobacteriales bacterium | reverse complement strand
TGAACTAAGTGCAAATAGGCTGATTAGAAAAAGGACAGAAAATCTCATAGCTGATGGAGTTTATAATATCATAAAAAGAGACTAATTTCAATGATTCATTTATAGGAAGGTAGTAAAAAAGCATAAAAGGGAATAAAATAATTGAACATTGTGAAAAATAATTTTCATAACGTTCGATTTCCGAATGTAATTTCGACCAATTGGATATGGGTTCACTGCTGATATTGAGCACAATAGACTTGGAATGCTAGACAGAAAAGTTAGTGCTGAAATCGAATGAATTATAAAAAGAAAGGCTGAGAAAGGAGAAAGAAATTATTCAATTGTAGCCACACATTTTAATTCTATGGCTATGGGCGTAGGAAGTGAATTTACTTCAACTGTGGTTCTGCAAGGCTGATTATCTTTGAAGTATTCAGCATAAATTTTATTGAATTCCCGAAAATCACGTTTCATATTCACCAGAAAAACGGTAACATCAATTAATTGATCCCAGGACGATCCAGAGGCCTCCAGAATCACACGTACGTTTTGGAAAACGGAATGTACTTGCGCACTGAAATCAAAGTCCTCAAAATTTCCATTATGATCTAAAACTAATCCTGGAACGGTTGAGTCATTTGGGCCTGTGCCGGCAGTTCTAGGGCCAACACCACTCAAAAAAAGAAGATTTCCGGCTTTGCGGGCATGAGGGTATAGTCCAACAGGTTTGGGTGCTTTGTCGGTAGAAATTCTGCCTTCGCTCATATCATTTATATCAAATTTAAAATTGAATCTTTTATGGTGGACTCAAGTCAAGTTTAGCCATTTTCCAGCGCTTGCCTAGATTAATTTTTCTATTCTGAACGGAATATGCCACTCCACCTATGAGCAAATATAAGGATGATAGCCTGATGGCTGTTTCATCCACAAGAGGACTTTCATTTCGATTAATTCCTCTATCAAGTGCTGTTATGGTGATAAAGAAAGGAATAGAACTCCAGGCTCCTGCTTTAAGGGCCTTTGCTAATTTCCGAGGTATAATTACTTGATCAACCCTGTTGTAGGCAATATTAATGCCGTTAAAAGTAAAGGAGCTGTCTCCTATTTCTTCGATGATGCCGACATATTTTATTGGCTCATTATCGATCTTCAATCTTATTTCAGCCCCTTTTTCGAATTTGAGACCGACAGGGCGCTTTTGACTTTTGACACTCAGATAAACGGCTTTCTGAGCCACGAGCAAAAAAGGGAGAAAAATCAATATTGCATTAATAAGCCATCGCATTGAGCCAAGTTAGAGATAATTGTAAACAGTTTGAGCCAAGTTGTGCCGATTTAACAATTGCAAATACCACAGCACATCGGAATTGTTTATAAGTCGGTTAGTAACCTTTGGGTTACCAACATTTTACCGAGCGAAATAATTATGAATTTCCCTTCATGATTCCCGAAAAGCGGGGGCAATAAGAAGGAGTACGATTTTCAATTATAGGTTAAGGAACAGAAAAGGCGCTTGGTGAGGCGCCTTTTTTTTAATCGTTCATGATACTTTCGATGTGATCTGCTTCAATAGGAATGTCGGCCATCAAATCCACAAAACCACTTGATGTAATGAGAATATTATTTTCAAGTCGAATACCCAATTTCTCTTCTCTGATATAGATGCCGGGCTCAACAGTAAAAACATAGCCTTCTTGCACAGGAATAGTCCAGTCGCCATAATCATGCACATCTATTCCGAGGAAATGCGAAGTTCCATGCATGAAATATTTTTTGTAGGCTGGCCATTTTGGGTCTTGTTTTGCAACATCTTCTTTGGTGATTAAACCAAGATTAAGCAGTTCTATTGTCATCATTTCACCCACTTCTTTATGGTATTCATGCATCAAAGCACCAGGGCGAATTAGTTTCATTGCGCCTTTCATTACATTCAGAACGGAGTTGTACACCGCGCGCTGTCTTGCAGTGAAACGACCATTTACCGGGGCACAACGGGTCATGTCCGATGCATAATTTCCATATTCTGCGCCCACATCCATCAATATTACGTCTTTATCTTTGCAAGCGGCGTCATTACTGATATAATGAAGAACACAAGCATTGAAACCTGAAGCGAGAATTGGGGTATAGGCAAATCCCCGAGATCCGCGGCGAAGAAACTCATGTGCATACTCTGCCTCAATTTCATACTCCATAATGCCGGGCTTCAACATCTTTAGAACCCTTTCAAACCCTGCTTTTGTAATATTACAAGCATTTTGCATTTGCTCCACTTCTGCAGCCGATTTAACGGAGCGAATTCTGTGCAAAATCGGATTGCTTCTTTCAATAATGTGATGCGGATATTTTTCTCGGAACCACTTGGAGAATCTTTTTTCTCTGGTTTCTACTTCAATGCTGGCGCGGGTATGCTCAGTGTTATTTAAATAAACGCATTTAGCTTCCGCAAGCATACCGTGGAGAATTTTCTCAAACTCGCCGAGCCAATATATAGTTTGGATGCCGGAAACTTGAGTGGCCTCTACTTTGCTGAGTTTCGCCCCTTCCCAAATGGCAATTTCACTATTGGTTTCTTTGAGAAAAAGTATTTCGCGATGATGAGGATGAAAACTATCCGGGAAAATCAACAATATACTTTCTTCCTGATCAACCCCGCTCAGATAGAAAATATCAGAGTGCTGTTTGAACGGCAAAGTTCCGTCGGCGCTCGTTGGATAGATATCATTTGAGTTAAATATTGCCAATCCGCCAGACTCAAGTTCGTTGCTGAACTTCTGTCTGTTGTGGATGTAGAGCTCTTTTGGGAGTTGCTTATATCGCATTATGCTATCTATTTTGAGATTTGAAAGATACGCAGCTTCGTCAAGTTGTCAAAACTAATCATTATGAGCGCTTTACTACGGATCGTTTTTTTGTAGCAGCCTTTAAATATTACTAAACCTCACTAAAGTTCCCAGTGGCAAAAGCTGTTTTTGGCTTGATTCAAGACAAATTTCACCGGCTTGCAAACTTTCAGGTTTAAACCATTTTCGGCTGAGGTTTTCTACTGCTATTGGTGTGATGCCGGAATAGGTATTTATAATTACAAAATGTTTTTCGTCTGTAATCATACTCACGGCTTCAAATAAGGCATTAATTTGGTCTTCAAGGCGCCATTTTTCGCCTTTTGGACCGAGGCCCCAAGAGGGCGGGTCCATGATAATTCCTTGGTATTTATTGCCCCGTTTTGCCTCTCGTTGTGCAAATTTAAGCGCATCTTCCACCATCCAGCGGATATCGCTTATTTTGTTGAGTTCTTGATTTTCATTAGCCCAAGTAACTAATTGTTTTAGCGAATCAACATGTGTTGTTTTAGCACCGGCCATTCTTGCTGCAACTGAGGCGGCCCCGGTGTATGCAAACAGGTTCAAGAAATTTGGTTGAGCAAAACCCCCTTCTTGAAGAGCATTCGTCATTCTGGCGATGTATTCCCAGTTTACTGCTTGTTCAGGAAAGATCCCTACATGTTTGAATTGGGTGAGTTTTAGTTTTAGTTTCAGGTCTTTATTTGGAAAAGGGTATGAAATATGCCATTCTGAAGGAATATTTTGTCGTTCTTCCCACCATCCGCTTTTGGCATCCTTGTGCTTAAAAATGGCATGAGCAGCCTGATTCCATTCTCTTTCTGACAGTGCTTTCGGCCAAATAGCAGCACTCTCTGGCCTAATCAAAACGATGCTACCAAAGCGCTCCAGCTTCTCTCCGTCGCCACAATCTATAAGCTCATATTCCCTCCAGCGGGTTGGACAATACCTCATAATGCGAAATTAGTTCAAAGAAATGCTTAAATTCAACCCGAATTCAAGGATATGAAACAAATATACAGTAGCCTCTTTTTAATCATGATTTGCCTGTTTGCCAGCGCTCAGATTCAATCGCTAAACCTCACTCATGGCGGACTTACCCGAACGTATAAACTCAGATTGCCGGCCGGTTATCAGGAATCAGGTCAGTATCCATTGGTAATTGTGCTGCATGGTTTAGGGGGAAGTGGTTCGGATATGATCAACGATCTTGGCTTATGGGCGGTGATGGATAACCCTCAACACCCATTTATTGTGGTTGCTCCTGACGCAATATTGGATGAAACAATTTTTGGCACGTATCAATGGAATGAAGGCTTGAATCCTTTTCACGCTGCAGATGATGTAGATTTTATATCCAATCTTATCGATGAATTAATTGCTAATCATTCCGTAAGTCCTGACCGTGTTTATTGCACCGGAATGAGTGATGGAGGATTTATGACGAATAGACTAGCGTGTGAGCTCAATAATAAAATTGCAGCATTCGCAAGTGTTACCGGAACCATGGCAACATCAATTAATTGCAGTCTTGGCCGACCAATAGCGCTTTTCCACATTCACGGAACAGCAGATGATGTGGTGGATTACAATGGAGAATTACTACTTGGCTCGCCCATACTTGCTCCTTTCATGTTTTCAGTGCCTGAGCTGATGGAGCATTGGACAGGAAACTCAAATTGTTATATGGATATCAGCACTGAATTGCTGGGCGATGATACCGAAGTGTTTAAATACACCCAATGTGATGAAGGATTTGAAGTTTGGCATTATAAAGTAAATGGAGGAGGTCATGAATGGTATATTAGTCCATCGTTCAACACAACACAACACATCTGGGATTTCTTCGAGCAGTTTAC
Source organism: Flavobacteriales bacterium (assembly GCA_041688765.1). Lineage (GTDB taxonomy): Bacteria > Bacteroidota > Bacteroidia > Flavobacteriales_D > Sanyastnellaceae > JBDNHP01. Next base: position 2,433 of record JBDNHP010000024.1, on the reverse strand, counting down.
GCTTGTAGTTAATATTGATGAGAATGTTGAATTCGCTGAAATTGAAGTATACCCCAATCCATCGAATGCTGAGTTTAGTGTAAGCACTTCCTTCGATTCAGGCTTTCAGTGGCAAATGGTAAATACTAACGGAACAGTTGTTGATGCAGGATTTTGTAATAGTGGCAACATGAATTACGGGAATTACAGATTGCCGTCTGGAGTGTACGTATTACGTATTATTCCAAGAGTTGGAATTTCAATAAATAAACGTATTATTGTTCAGTAAACAGTTAAATTTTGAAATAATGATATTAAGAACGATTCTCACAATATTATTTTTTGCTCATATTTTTGTTATTATTCAGGCGCAATCGGATCAATGCTTAACGGATCGTTATGCTGATATTGCTGTTTTTGACAGTACCGACATAGTTGTTGAGAATAATATTCTCTATGGAACATCTACCAATTTATTTACAAATAATTCAACTAATTTATTTCTTGATGTTTGGAGCCCAGACCCATCGATAGACCCTTTAGCGGAGAGACCTTTGATTCTTTTAGTTCATGGTGGGAGTTTTATGGCTGGCTCCAGAGCAGATATGAATTTCTTTTGTATGGAATATGCCCGACGAGGTTTTGTTGCGGCAACAATATCATACAGATTGGGATGGGGCTGTGATCCAAATGCAGGTATTTTTACTTGTGGTATATGCGGTCCTCTCGCAAATAATTTAACTACAGCAGTATATTGTGCTGTGCAAGATGCTCATGCTGCTATGCGCTATTTGGTTACTAATTCCGTTGATTTTGGGATAGACACCGATTGGATATTTGCAGGAGGAGTGAGCGCAGGTTCTATTACAGCACTTGGTCTTTCTTTCACTGATCAAGCTGAAGCGAACACTTATTTTGCCAACTCAGTAGCATTAGCAGGAAACATTGATGATGCGGGAAATGAATTGACTGCAGATTTTCAAATCAAAGGCGTAGTGAATGATTGCGGCGCAGTGTTTAATGCTAATTTGATTCAGGCGAATGAAAATATTCCGGTCATTTCCTTTCATGATGATCTTGATTGTGTGGTACCATATAATACAGGGAATGTGCTTTCATGTTTAGGTTGTAATGCATTTCCTGTAGTTTCAGGATCAGCAGTGATAAACACAAGATTGAATCAGCTTGGAATTTGCTCTGAACTAAATACGCGTCAACTTTCATTAAATCATTGCAGTTGGCCTGCTTTAAATATCGTTAGGAGATCTTCTTGTTTTCTGAAACGAATCATGTGCGGGGTATGCACCAGTTCAGCAAATAATGATATTAACTCAAGTTCTCCATGTGCTCTGCTTGGTATTGAGGAGGAAGGAGCCTGTGCAAGCGACCTTAATAATGATGGCCTTGTGAATTTCGGAGACCTGCTAATCCTTTTGTCTGAATACGGAATTATTTGTCAATAAACAAGGGGAAAAACACCCTAATATTAGGTAGAAATGCGGGGTTTTTTAAAAACGAATAGCCCGAACTTGCAGCGAAATTGAAAAGCTGTGTTGAACGAAGAAGACTATTACCTGAATTATTATTTAATGCTCACTCCTGAGGCGCTAAACTAAGCCCTTCTATTTTGGTGTTCAAATAACTTGAGGCTTCCGCAACCAGGGCTTTGGGATATTGTTGAATCTAATGAATAGCTGAACAATGCAATCAGAAATCTAGCAAGAAATCCTGATAGCTATATCCAGCGAAAACGCCATATCCATTTTCAACATTGGAATAGATCATAACGGGCTGTGAAAAGGGATCACCGTTAACCTGAAATTGCGAAATGGCCGTGTTTCTGTATAAATAATAGTCTTCAGAGACACTCATTATTCTGAGATAGAACTCGCCACCCTCTATGTAATCTGCACTTCGGATGGGGATATTAACTCTGTTTCCATTAAAAAGATCGTCAGAGAAAAGGGCATTATTGTAATGATAGAACTCACTATCTCCCACATCACCCTCAGAGTTTCGCAAAACTTCACTGTTAGTTATAAAACTCAAAATTATATCATACTCAACCCCCTCTTGTCTATAAACAAGCAGGATTTGATAGTAATCACGGGAATTGGGATTATCATCAAATTGTATATTTATAAGAAATGGATACAAATCACCAATTTGTACCTCGGATGTTATTACTTCAGAATTTTCGGGGATTTTTGGGATTGATGTGGTAGCAGAAACCTGCGGTAAACTGTTATAGTTAGCATCTATTTTATATTGCTTTCCTACGGAAGGAAGAAATGGAAGGGCATATTTTCCGGCAGAAATTTCAGTGAGGCTCCCAACAAGGGTTCCATTTTCGAAGGCATTTACAGTTGCTCCTGAGAGCTTTTGAAAGTCATTTTCGGAAAGGATGCTTTCACTTTTGCTGAGTTGCACAATTATAGAATCGTCATTTTGAGA
>JBDNHP010000303.1:0-5447 GCA_041688765.1 Flavobacteriales bacterium | reverse complement strand
TCCTTTCCTTTACCTTTTAATGATGCCACCTCAATTTGTACCAAAACTTTGGCCGCCTGAGATCCACCCATTACTGCAATAACAGCACTTGGCCAGGCATAAATTAATCGAGGATCATAGGCCTTTCCACACATCGCATAATTACATGCCCCATAGCTGTTTCCCATGATTATTGTGAATTTTGGTACCACTGAATTACTCACAGCATTCACCATTTTAGCGCCATCTTTAATAATGCCTCCATGTTCTGATCGCGAGCCCACCATAAATCCCGTTACATCTTGCAAAAACAAGAGCGGAATATTTTTTTGATTGCAATTCATGATAAATCGCGTGGCTTTATCAGCACTATCCGAATAAATGACCCCACCGAATTGCAATCCATCTTTTTTCGATTTCACTAATTGTCGTTGATTCGCTACGATTCCTACCGACCAGCCTTCAATGCGGGCATAAGTGCAAATAATACTTTTACCATAATCAGCTTTGTATTCGGTGAATTCGGAATCATCAACTAAACGCTTAATAATTTCGTGCGTATCGTAAGGCTTGTTTCGCTCTTCCGGTATGATTCCGTAAATATCTGTGGTATCCGATTTAGGTTCAGCCACAGCAATGCGATCAAATCCCGCTTTTTGTGAGGTCTGTCCCGTGCGACTCACAATAGCCCTAATTTTATCCAAAGCATCTTGATCGTTCTCAGCCATGTAATCAGTTACGCCTGAGATTTCGGAATGGGTGGAAGCACCACCGAGCGTTTCATTGTCGATATCTTCTCCAATAGCCGCTTTCACCAAATAGGAGCCAGCTAGGAAAATAGTTCCCGTACCTTTTACAATCAGAGCTTCATCGCTCATGATAGGTAAATAGGCACCACCAGCCACGCAACTTCCCATCACCGCTGCAATTTGCGGAATCCCGAGCGATGACATAACTGCATTATTACGAAAAATCCGGCCGAAATTTTCTTTGTCAGGAAAAATCTCATCTTGCATCGGCAAATAAACGCCTGCGCTATCTACCAAGTAAATGATGGGCAACTTGTTTTCGATCGCTATTTCCTGCGCTCTGAGGTTCTTTTTTCCGGTGATTGGGAACCAGGCTCCTGCCTTTACGGTGGCGTCATTTGCAACCACGATGCACTGTTTGCCATGGATATATCCGATTACAACCGCAACTCCACCGCCTGGACAACCTCCATGTTCTGAGTACATTCCTTCTCCTGCTAAAGCTCCAATTTCTATGCTTCGGGCATCTTTGTCAAGCAAATAAGCAACGCGTTCTCGGGCCAACATCTTGCCTTTTGCGCGCTCTTTTTCCTGTCGTGCTTTTCCACCGCCATCCATCGCTATGTCAAGGCGGGAACGCAGTTTAGAAAGACTTAATTTATAATGGTCTTCGTTTTTGTTAAAAGCGAGTTCTTCTTTGGTCATAGCGCAGAAATATGGGTGCAAAGGTAATGAATGAAGAGGAGGAGGAATGCGATTGTATCAAAATGCAATCTGGAACCAATTCCAGTAGTCTGATTTCATTTCGATTGAAGTAAATTTCAGGCTCAATTTTTATTATTAAAGGACACAAAGTAGTGTGTTGAAAGCAGGTCTTAGTTTTACTTTTAGTGATGTACTTAATAATCTGTAATTCCAATTGATTTCCTTATTAATGATTCAGTATCTAACTCAACTATCATTATTATCTTGCGCAATATTTTGGACTAGTTTTGCGGGAGCGCAATCTTGTTTCTGGAACAAATAATTTTGATGTCACTAAAATGGCTAGTGTTATCTATTTTTTGCACAAAATGAAATTCTGATTTCGATGTTTCGAAAATCATGAAAGCATGAAAGAAGGAATTCACATGCAGGAGGTAAAATTAAATGGGAAAATAATTCCTCTTTGTTCCTTCGCATAACAAGTGTATGATGGAAATACTGCTCTATAAGTTGTATTATGACAGTTAAGAAAAAGTTAGTAGGGTTTGCGGGAAGTAATAGTTCTCAATCGATCAATAGAAAATTGGTGAATTCTGTGTTGCAGCATTTTCCAGGATGTGAAATAAAATTGCTCGATTTGAATGATTTTGAAATGCCCATTTTTTCGGTCGATAGGGAGAAAAATGATGGATTTCCTGAGCAAGCATATTTATTCAGAAAATTCATGCACGAAGCAGATGGCATTGTATGTTCTATGGCCGAGCATAATCGGAGCTATACTGTAGCATTCAAGAATGTGCTCGACTGGTGCAGTCGCATTGATATGGATATATTTGGAAAAAAACCTATGTTACTGATGAGTACTTCAACAGGAGGTTTCGGTGGAGGCAATGTAATGAATTCTGCTAAAAGTCTTTTTCCGCGATGCGGCGCTGAAGTTATAGACATATTTTCCTTGCCTTCTTTTGGGCAGAATTTTTCCGATAATCAAATATCGAACGAAGAGTTGAACAAGGAATTACTCCAAAAAATCGACAATTTTAGTAAGGCCTTGTAGAACGTTTTAAAATAGAACTGGAATCAATCAGAATTCAAATGCTGAGGAATCCGTTTTTATATATGAATTATATACGTTTTCAGCACTCTGCCCTGATTTTCTATTATATCTGAATGATTCAAATACTCATGGTTTATAGCTCTTTTTTGTATCTTCCCATCTAAATATACAACATCAGTATTTTTCGCGACTATATGTTATCCAATCACATACAACGTTTCGGGCTATTGGCAATCATTTGTTGTTCACTTGAAAGTCGGGTGCTTTTTGCTCAGGAATACACTTTTCTTCGCAATATACCTGCTTCAACTGAGGCCAAACTTCAAGAACCAAATTCTATAGCCATTAACGCTGCTGAAGAAGTATTTGTTATTGAAAGAGGCAGCAAAACGATTCAGCAATTTGACGCTCTGGGCAAAGTTAAAAAGAGTATAAATTCTATTAAAACAATTGATGGACTTCTCAATCTCAAGGATCCTCAATATATCTATATTGATAAGTTCGATAATCTCTATGTATATGATCGAGGGTTGGGCAAAATCATAGTAAGTTATGCCAGAGGAGGCGGTATGTCTTTTGTTGAGAAAGGAAATCAGCTCGGACAATCCGATCAGATTAAAGGCATAGTTGCAGATGATCAGGGAAATATTTATGTACTCAATGCTTCCAGAAAGCAAGTAGATATCTACGATGCGAAAGGCGAGTTTTTAAGTTGGTATGCAGGTGGATTTGAATCTTTTGTAAATCCTTTATCTATCGCCATAAGCGGTAATAACGAAATTTATATTCTGGAATCGAAAGGTCCTTCGATTATCATGTTTGATGTGAACGGGAATCAAACCAATTTTCATCGCAATTTTAGTCAATGGGAAGGGGCTTATATGGAAGATCCTATTGCCTTAGGGGTTTTCAAAAATGGTGATTTTTTGGTTCTTGATAAAAAAACAACGAGAACAGTTCATTTTTCACGGACGGGGAGGGTACTTGGTAGTTTTGGTGCCAAAGGAGCTTCCGGACCAGGAGTGTTCGCTAGTGCAATTAACATTTGTACCGCGGCAGCTACTGCTAATCAAGTGTTAGTTTTAGACGCAGTATCATTAAATGTTCAATTATTTAATGTTGAAAGTTCATCTCCTTCAATTCCAGCCCATCTCAAAAGAATGAGAATGCAGTCGATGGGAACGAGTCGACCTCCATCTCTTGATTTGGCAATGACTACCGATGGAGTTCGCTTCTCCATTCCTATAAAGAATCATCAAATGGTGATCGCCTATGGTGACACATCATCGAATGAGAAATTTATAATCAATTCAGCCTTTAAAGATGCAGTAGCATTGGCAGTTGATAGGTCTAACAACTGATATGTGGCAGATGCTCAGGCCAAAGAAATCTTCATGTTTGATGCTAAAGGTGTTCAGATTCGAAAATTTGGAAAAGACATTCCAGTTAAGCTCAAGGATCCAAATTCCATTGCCGTCCAAAAGAGTGGAAATGTTATTGTTTGCGATAAAGGAGCAGGAAATATTCATTTATGGGATGACAAAGGCGTATATCAGAAAATTATAACATCTGCCGAAAATTCTATTCTCGAAGCTCCTGTTAAAATTCAAGTTGATTCTAAAGATCAAATCTATATTTTAGATGAAAAGGAGAATTGTATTTTCAGATCCGGTTCTGGTGGTTGGCCAATAGCCATTCAAAAACTCGAAGCTAGAGGAGATAGGCCGGGTGCTACAAAGGGAAAAATTGTGGATTTTTTTATAGATCCATTGGATCAGATATACGTGCTGAATGAAAGCAACAAACAAATTGAAATTTATACATGGGATATTGAGCCTGTATTGAATTTTACAGTAGGACATCCTGCTCTTGGCAAATTCTCTCTGGCCAATGTGGATCGCTTTTTATTTGACAAAGAGTTTTATAGTGTTTATTGCATCGAAAAAGGAGGTGGTAGGCATAAAGTTTTGCAGTTTATGGTTAAACCTCCAATTCCTGAAAAGTCGGTTAATTATAGTGTTGTTGATGGGAAGCTCAGTCTAATTTATAATAAAGTTGATTCTCGTGCGGTCATAGGATACGGTCTTTTAACTAATGATGTTGAAGGGAAAGATAGTATTGCACATAGGACTATAGGAGCCATGCTGTCCATTGATGAAAGCAATTTCAAATCAAGTAATCTATACACGTATGATTTTGTAAGTCTCAGTAATAGTGATTATTCCGACCCTGCGTTCAGTTTTAAAAATTATTTGGGCTATGCAGATCGATTGCTGAAAGTTGGACAGTATGAGGAAGCGCTTGAGGCATATAATATGGCCATCGAAACATTTGGCGCTTCCAAAGGAATGAAAGAGTATGTTTCCTTAAAACTCACCGAAGTTTCCTCTGGTTTGTCTCTAAATTCGGAGTTGGGCAAAGCAATGAGTTTTATGCGAAGGGCATTTGAATTAAATCCAGAAAATTTGGAAGTCCGAAATCTGAGTTCAAAAGTATTGTTTGCCTATTTTAATGAAATGGCGAATAGAGATGATGCGGCTGGGATTATTGAAAAAGCAGATGAAATGAGAGCGGTAGCCGGTTTTCAGCCAATAGTGCTAAATGCAATTGACTCGCTTTGCTTAAAAATGGGAACAATTCAGAATGAAAGAACAATAAGTAATGCTATTTTTCTTGGGAAAACCATACTTAAATGGGAGCCAACAGCTGTAAATTATGCTAACACTGTGGCTGTTAACGGACTTGCTCTATTCAGACTGAAGTCACTCATGGGTGTTCCATCTCTGGAATTGGAGGCGGTTATTAATGAAGCATCAAGGTATTCAGAGGGAGCGATGACAGCACTCAGGAAACCAGGGTCACCTTATATTAAAGAAAATGCTTGTCCGTGATTGTGCCAGGCGTAAATAGGTTACGTTCTGCCCACTTTACTTTGCTTGAAAATACTAGCATTATGA
>JBDNHP010000302.1:0-1141 GCA_041688765.1 Flavobacteriales bacterium | reverse complement strand
TGCATTAGATCATAATTCTATACACATCTAATGCTGCTTTCGGGGGGAGGGAGGGCGCTAAAGCCCTGATTAACAGAATGCTTATTAAGGAGAATTATTTTTTAAACCAGCGTTTATAAAAGGGCATTGGGCGTCCTTTTGCCAGTTTTTTTGACTTACGAGAGGTCTTTTTCATCCTCTTTTGAGTTTTTTTGTCTTGAATGGATCGGTGCATGTCTTCCTTTCCCTCCATCTCTTTGTCGATTTTATCCTCGCGCTCTTTTCTTAGTTGAGCCTGTTCTTTAGCTTGAGCTTTAGGACTTTGTGATTTTTCCTTTTGAGCACTCAAATTTTCTGAACAAAGGGTCAGGAATACAGTAATGATGGCAAGGATGCTTAGGCGCTTCATGTGTTCAAAACGGTGTCAAGGGTAAAATTCGTATTCAAACTTACCAATTCTCATAATGTTAGTGCTAATATCACGCTGAATAAATGCTGAAGGCAATCCATTTGCGTAAAGCAACTCGAAATCTTCCTCCTTGCTTGTCCCTGACTTCATTTTCATCGAAATGAGTTCGCCAGGCTCTGTATAAAAATATTGAAAAATGCTCAGTTTGCCATCAAGACTTTTTTCTGTGCACTGCATTATGCGGCCTTTTTCATCATAGCTGTATTCTGTTTCTGAAAAGCGTTCCGTTATGAGGTAAATTTCCTTTCTCCTTATTAATAAGCCAAATTGATTGTAGTCTTCGGCTACCCTTAAATAGGCATTACCCGAAGCGTTGCTCCATACACAAGAGTTTTCCGCCCAAGCCCCGCTTTCGTCGCTGATTTGAATTTCATCACGAGTAATTGTTTTGTGGATCGGTTTGCCAGTATCATTATAGGATGTGCTGATTTTGTATTTGCCCAAAGCATCGAAGCGGGTTTCTTCTTCTATAAGGTGATTATGGTATCGCTTTTCCCATTTAACAGAATCTGTTTTTATTCTGTTTTGACGGATCTGTGTTTGATTTGTGAGATTACCTTCTCTGTCAAATACCAACAAGTCTTTATCAGCGATGGGCTCCATTGGTTTTCCATCTTTTTTTCGCTGATAATTAATTTTTATCGATTTGATTTTGTTCGAAGAAATGAAGCCTGCTCTATAAACCGGACCACT
>JBDNHP010000301.1:0-5975 GCA_041688765.1 Flavobacteriales bacterium | reverse complement strand
TGGAATGAACAAAGAATTACTCCAAAATTCAGTTATCGTAAAAGTGAATTCGCTTCACTAAGGCCTGACGTTTTTGGTTCCAATGCTTCGGAACGTTGGCTCAAAGATTACAACGGGCAAGTATATTGGTTAGGTTTTAATCTACATTGTTTGGGAGTAAATAACTCACCAAAATGGCTGAATCTGGCTATGGGCTATGGTGCCGACAGAATGATAAGCGGAATTCCTGAAAAAAATTGGCAAAATGCTTATCCCCATATTCAAGAAAGACAACGCGAGTGGTATCTGAGTATAGATCTGGATTTATGGCGCATTGAAACGAGAAGTAAATTCCTTCGCTCTTTTCTGCGAGCTGCCTCCTTCATAAGAGTGCCAATGCCGGCAGTTAGATTCAGAAATGATGGGGGACTGCGACTTATACCTCTTATTTAACGATCACATTTACTAATTTTGAAATTCAATTCTACAACATGTCATCACGAATAGAAGAGTTTAGTCAACATATTCAGTCTGGATACACATTTAAAGGTGATTTCCTTCAATTATGATCAGCTATTCTTGAAAATACAGTTATTAAAGAAGCGGCTGTTAAAATCCCTCTAAAAACCTTAAACCGTCATGGCTTAATAGCAGGTGCAACAGGAACCGGTAAAACCAAAACACTTCAAGTAATTGCTGAGCAAATGAGCATGAAGGGAATTCCTACTTTACTTATGGATGTTAAGGGCGATTTGAGTGGCATGGCCAAGGCGGGGGCTGTAAACGATAAAATAACTCAACGCCACGATTCCATTGGCATTCCCTATTTCCCGGAACCTATGTTCGTTGAGTTGTTGAGTCTTTCTAATGAAAAAGGTGCTAAACTCAGAGCAACGGTTTCTGAATTTGGTCCTGTTTTATTCTCCAAAATTCTAAACTTAAATGATACCCAGCAGGGAATGGTCGCCATACTTTTCAAGTATAGTGATGATAATAATCTTCCTCTTTTAGATTTAAAAGATTTCAAAAAGCTCTTGCAATTTGCAAGCGAAGAAGGAAAGGAAGATTTTGAACGCGAATATGGCCGATTTGCGGGAAGCAGCGCTAGTACTATTTTGCGAAAAGTAATTGAAATAGAACAACAAGGGGCAGATCGTTTTTTTGGTGAACGCTCATTTAATGTTCAAGACTTGGTTAGAGTGGAAGGAGGCAAAGGTGTGGTTTCTATCATTCGCCTTACTGATATACAAGACAAGCCGAAGTTATTTTCAACTTTCATGCTTTGCTTATTAGCAGAAGTTTACAGCACATTTCCAGAAGCTGGAGATTTGGAAAAACCTAAGCTTTGCATTTTTATTGATGAAGCACATTTGGTTTTTAATGAAGCTTCAAAAGCACTTCTAGATCAGATTGAAAGCATTATAAAACTTATTCGATCTAAGGGAGTAGGAATATTCTTCTGTACTCAAAATCCTTCGGACGTGCCAGATGCAGTGCTCGGGCAACTTGGATTAAAAGTTCAGCATTCACTAAGAGCATTTACGGCAAAAGACAGAAAAGACATCAGTAAAACCGCTGAGAACTATCCGCTTTCTGACTATTACAATACTGAAGAACTACTAACTCAACTTGGTATTGGCGAGGCACTGGTAACTGCGTTAGATGAAAAAGGACGACCTTCTCCACTGGCCGCCGTGATGCTGCAAGCGCCTAAAACCAGAATGGATATTTTAAGTCAAGAAGAGATTGATGAATTAGTTGAAAAGAGCGATATCGCCAAATATTATAATGAAGTTATTGATCGGGAAAGTGCATTCGAAATTCTGAATGAAAAGCTAGATCGTTCTAGAAAGGAAAACGTTGAATCCGCGCAGAATGAATCCAAAAAAACACCATCAAGACCTGCACGCCAAGAGCCTTCGCTGATTGAAAAGGCATCTAAGAATACAATGGTTAGACAAATTGGCAGAACTGTGATGTCTGAACTCACTCGAGGCTTGCTTGGGGTGTTGGGCATTAAATCAAGACGCCGATGAGCTTTATGGCTATCGGCATCTTGTTGAAAACGCGCATTATTTACCGAAACTTTTACCTTTTCGTTTCCTTAGAAATGATTTCGCTTTTAATAGCTGATCCTGACTGTTTAAGCCAAAAATTTTCGCAATTGATTCTTCCGTAAATGGATTATTAGCATTTGCTTTGAGAAAATTTATCGCTTCGGGTAAATATTGATCTGTGTGCTTTAGTGCATCAGGCTTTTCACAAGCCAATTCTTTCATAAAAGCTGAACTCAATTGGGCACGTAGTTCGAACTGGAATTCCTCTGATTTAAAAGATTCTACCTCATTAAAAAAATCAAGTATCAATTTTATTTTGCCTTGGTTCAGACTATCTAAAATTGATTTGCGCAATTGTTCCAATGCGAAAACTTTCCATTTATTTGAATCCGAAACTGGCATCGTAAAAATCAGGAATTGATTTCAAAGAATAAAATATTAAATCCAAAGATTTAAAATTACGGAAATCCATTTGTTTCTTATTAATTCCTTCTACCCATGTAAATGGAAATATAATAGAGTAATGTTGCCAAAGAGCCTATTGCACTTACCACATAGGTTCTTGCTGCCCATTTAAGGGCATCTGCAGAAGCTTCGTATTCCTGACCATTCACAATATTTCTTGCTTTGATCCAGGCCAAAGCCCTATTGGAAGCATCGTATTCAACAGGTAGCGTGATAAAGGTAAAGAGGGTAGTTAAAGCAAACATGATAATACCCAAAAACAATAATCCTGGGAACATATTGATGGTGAAAATTCCAGCGAGGATTATCCAAGGCATAATCCGAGAACTTACACTCACTACTGGTACCAATCTTGAGCGAAACATTAACCATTGATAAGCCTTTGCATGTTGAACCGCATGCCCTACTTCGTGCGCGGCCACCGCAGCAGAGGCAGCGTTGCGCTCGCCATAAACCGATTCACTCAAATTCACCGTCTTCTTGATTGGGTCATAGTGATCTGTTAATTCACCACGCACACTAATAACCTTCACATCTCTAATTCCGTGATCAGCCAGCATTCTCTCAGCGATATCTTTACCGCTCATGCCCGAACTTAAAGGCATTTGAGAATATTTCTTAAATTTAGATTTGAGCTGGGAACTCACCAAGTAACTTATCAGCATTATAATACCGCCCAACAAATAAACTCCTAACATTTCTATGCTATTTGTTCAGGATAGATCAAAGCACATGCTAAAATTCAGTTTATGACAAAATGACAATCAATAGTATAATTTCAGTCATGCTGAGGCTCGGGAAGCTCCTCCACAGAAAGCAAATAACTATGCAATCCTTTCAGTTCATAGTCATCAAAATTAGCAACAGCCTTCCAAGGCATATATTTATTGTTGAGAGATTTTCCTTCAGGAGTCACTCCTGACCTCATTGTTCGAATAAAATCTTGAAGATCCCAATTCCCTAAATTTCCTGCACCTGTCAAATTAGAAGCAAAAGGTGCATTAGGATCAGGACTTGTAGATCCGTTAAGTTCAGCCCCATGGCAGCTTTTACATCCACTAATATTGACCAAGTATTTACCTAGTTCTTCATCTGAATCCAATTCTTTGCAAGGCTCAGGATCTTTGTTGTGTTCGACTAATTCAGCAGAAATGATTTCTTCGCCAAAGGCTCCTGTTCCGAGTAAAAACTTACCGAAGGTGGTATAAACAGGTGCAGGGTGTGCCTTATCAACAGGCGCTATGGATTTAAGATATGCGATCAATGATCCAAAATCTGAATCACAAAGATTTGCAAAATTTTTAGAAGGCATGAGGAATAAAGGCAAACCATTCCTACCTACGCCTCTGCGCACAGATCTTATCCAATCTTGATCCGTATATTCTGCTCCAATACCCCCTTTACCTGAAGTTAAATTTCCGGCGGCAACTAGGGCAAGGTCAGGTTCATTCAAAAACAATTTACCTTCAAATTTATAACCATGACAATCGGTGCAAAGCACTTGAGCTAAATGTTTACCCCTTGCCATTGAAGCCGAATCAGATGGAAATGGAATCAAATTAGTGCCAAGATCATAGGTTCTTTTGAGACGATCTTCAGCCTTTGACAATTGAATTTTGACATAAACGAAAAGGAATAGAATAATCAATGCCAAAATGATGGCAATCCCTTTCATTAATTTCATAATATCAGGTTTAGAGAAAGCACAAAAACTCGACTAAACCTAAATATTTATTTTGATAATCAAAGGATTAGCAATAAAAATTATGATTGGAACACCAAGGTTTTTACCTTTTTAGCTGCAAAAAAATGGGTAAATGGTCTGAATAACCGCCGTAATACTCTTTGCCATACGTGCGACTTGGGGATGCGCTCCCGTCATTATTTACAAATAACAGCCATTCCGCTTTGAAAATTTTTGCCGCGTTCTTTTCTGCTCTGAATCCTTTATCTGATTGCACAACTGGATTGCTTACAATAAACTGATCCAAACAGCCCCATTCCCCTTGGTAATTGTAAGTACCCTCCCCTTTTTTCTGGAAATCATCCATAAAATTGAAATATACTCCATCACCTCTGCCACTAGCCTGCAATACATCCTTTAGGCTTTTATCATTAGGATAATCATTAAAATCACCCATCATCACGATTCTAGCATCGGGATTCTCCCGCAAAATACTATCCGCTTTTTCTCTAAGCAATAACGCAACTGTCAAACGATTAGGCTCCGATTCCATTTGACCTCCACTTCGGGATGGCCAATGATTTACAAATACGTGCAGAGTGTCATTTTCCTGAATTCCTCTGGCATACATCATCAGGCGAGTAGTAGGCCTTTCCCCTGAAGGTAAGGTAACTTTGTAATATTTCTCAGTATCGAAGCGAATTTTATCTTTTCGGTAAGCCAATGCACAATCTATTCCACGACCATCGGGACTTTCACGGTGCAAAACAGCATAATTCCCTGATTGGAGGGCCGGCGCATTAAATAAAGCTTCTGTTACTGCTCGATTTTCAATTTCGCACAAACCAACTATTTCTGGTAGCTCTTGATCAATCGAGCTTATTACTTTGGCTAAATCGTTTAACTTTTTAACATATCGCTCATCCGTCCAATTGAGTTTTCCGGAAGGTGTAAATTCTTCATCTGAAGTCAAAGGATCATCAAATGTGTCAAATAGATTTTCAACATTGTAAAACATGATACTAAGTTCAGCGTCATTACCATCGTCATAAGCCAGACTTTTAGTCTTATTGCATGATGACGCGCTAAAAAGAACGAAAGCAATAATTGCAGGGAAGAACAGATATTTAGGTACCACAGTCAATAAATTGAGTTAATCCAAAAAAAACAGCCAACCAAACTAAGCCTTTAATTGTGAAAAACAATATTCCGGCGAGTCCGAATCTCTTAAGCCACCTGCGATTGCTTTCTTGGCTCATTCAACCCAGTCGGCTACAAAAATATTTGTTTCGCGAGTACCACCATTGAAGCGATTACTTCCCCAAACCATTTTCTTTCCATCATTAGAGAACATAGGGAAAGCGTCGAAGGTGGGGTCTGAAGTGATTTGTTCCAAGCCGGTACCATCAATATTGATCATATATAAATTAAAAGGAAATCCTTTCTCGCTGGAATGATTAGAAGCAAAAATTATTTTTTCTCCTGAAGGATGGAAATAAGGGCACCAATTGGCTTTACCTAAATTAGTTACCTGTTGTAAATCAGAGCCATCTGAATTACAAACAAATACTTCCATATCTACCGGTTGAACAAGTCCTTCCTTTAAAAGGTCTTTGTATTCTTTAACTGCCTCAGGCGTTGTTGGTCTTGAGGCTCTGAACACTATTCGGGTTCCATCCGGAGAGAAAAATGCTCCACCATCGTATCCGAGTTCATTAGTGATTTGTTTAATGCCAGAACCGTCAATGTTCATAGTGTAAAGCTCAACATCACCGCTTCTGGTAGATGTG
>JBDNHP010000023.1:0-2181 GCA_041688765.1 Flavobacteriales bacterium | reverse complement strand
TAGGACTTGTATGACTCGGTAAATCACCTAGATATATAGGGTTTACCGGATCAGTAATATCGACAAAGGAAGTGCCGTTTGACTTGCAATAAATGGCAATTTCTTTTCCTTGCGGCGAGGTCCATCCCCAGCAATCATTTCCGTTTTGTGCTCCGCCGACATCATCCAATGAGAGATGACTCATTAAAGTAACATTATCGCATCGAAACCCATCTGCAAACCCGCCAACGCAAGGTGTTTGAGCAAAGGACATCAAAGAAGACAAAGTGGTTAAAAATGCAATTGTAGAATTTCGAATCATACTTAGGTTGGAATTGAGTGTTGGTTCCGAATAAAAACTTAAACATACAAATCGGCGCCGAGTCTTTGAAAAAAAGGCCTAGGCATTCAAAATATTTAAAGAATTATTCATGCAGGTTGTTATAGCGAAGGTACTAAAAGCTTTCGCCAATTATCACTACAATTTGCAAAGAAAAAACCCGAAGACATCTCCGGGTTTTTCGCATTATTATATAAGTCTATCAATTGTAATCAGGGAGAAAAGAGTAGTTCTTACTGTAATTGAGCATTTGATCTGTGAAGCTCATACCGTATTCTACTTTCACGTCAATAATATTTCCATTCTCATCCATTTGGGGAAGGAGAACTGGATTAATGAACCCTGAATAAGCTGGAATATTGAGTTTTTCTGATCGGCTGATTACTTCGGCATGAATAGCAGGATCGACCTGTACGCCGTAGTTCTCGACCAAGTTCTTACCTGCCTCATAATCTCCTTGAGATTTGATTCGTTGCACTTCTTTTAAAAGCTCACCGAAAAGTGTGCGAAGCTTGTCATAATCCTGAATATCATAATAGGTTTTGCCATCGCGCTGAACCAGAGCAATTACATTATCAGCAGTACCTTTTTCGAGCACCCAACGGCTCACCCATGCACGATTTCTCATGTGAGCTTCTTCGATGATTTCACCGGTTTTCAATCGACGCAATTGAGTCATAAGTCCATTTCGTATGTAACCATCATATTCTGCTTTTCCAACTTCAAGTGATTCCATCAAACCTAATTCAACCAATTTAGGATCCAGCATGAAATAAAGGGCAACGAGATCGGCTCGACCTTCTTCCAAAGTGCTGCTGTATTCTTTAGTAGTTTCCTTTGGAGTTCCTACACCCTCTTCGATTTGCCCTGATGCATGACCAACAACTTCATGCAATGCAGTGTGAAGTTTTCCAGCGACAGAACCAAATTGTTTGGCACGATCTATTTCTTCCTGATCATGGGCAAATTCTTCTAACATTCCGCTTCCCGAAGCATTATCATAAGCTTCAACAATATTGCCAAGACTTACCGATTTAGAACCATGAATTACTCGAATCCAGTTAGCATTTGGCAAGTTAACGCCAATTGGAGTGGCTGGAGAAGCATCACCCGCTTCACCCGCTACGTTTACTACTTTGTAAGTAACACCAGTTACGTTTGGCTTTTTGTGTGTCTCCATAATTGGTGAACTTGTTTCGAACCATTGAACATTTTCCATTAAAACGCTCATACGTGCAGAGGCGTCGAAATCGGTTAATTGAACAATGTTCTCGAAAGTTCCTTTGTAGCCGAGTGGATCGTTATATACTTCAATAAACCCATTGATATAATCGATGTCTCCTTGTGTTTCTTTAACCCAATTGATATTGTAAATATCCCATGTTTCAAGACTACCTGTGCGATAATACTCAATCAAGTTACGAAATCCTGAAGCTTGACGATCATTTTCAGCTACTTTTTCCGCTTTTTCCAACCAGAAAATAATCTGATCGATTGCGGCACCATATAGTCCACCCGACTTCCAAACATTTTCTACAATTTTGCCTGAAGCGTCTTTTTCCAACCTTGAATTCAATCCGTAAGAAATTGGATTTCTGCTTTTTTTATCCGTGATTCCGTCATAATAAGCTTGAGCTTCTGCAGTGCTTACTCCATCTCCATAAAAATTCACTGCTGAACCTTCTACTAATCCTTTTTTTCCATCTTGTTCAACTTTTTTAGCGTCGAAAGTTGGATCAAAAATAGCGCGAAGAGCTTGTTCATTGATTGTTGTACCTGTTGCTTCACACAACTGAGTAAAGTACTCTTGTGTAAAAAGAGGTATATGCTTATTACTGGAGTAATGATGATGGATTCCGTTA
>JBDNHP010000300.1:0-4079 GCA_041688765.1 Flavobacteriales bacterium | reverse complement strand
TAAAATAGTATAATATTCCAATATTTGCTGAAATATTACGATATTGATATTCGGGATTAGTCAATACATCATCTTGCCAAATAAATACCTGCTGATTAGTTAAATCGTAGCGCAATCCGGCTTCTACCTCCAATTTTGAATCTGGTCTATTCCATCGTTCCAACCAAAAAATGCCCATATTATTCTTCTCAAAAAAAGGAATAAAAAATCGGCCTTCGTAGGTATTAAACTGGTACAGGCCAGCAATTCCAAGGCTTCCTTTAAATGAGCGATACGTATAATGCTCCCATACTAATTCTGCACTGTGAGTAGTAATTTCAAACTGCAAAGCTGGTAAATTCAAGGCTGCCAGAGAATCGCTAAGCGGAAGATGTTTATCATACTCCATTCTGAGGTTGTACTGCCGAGCGTAGGTCCACAACAATTTACCTTTATCACCTGCTTTCACATAACCATTCAACTTAAACAATTCATGATTGAGTTCTTGTCGGGGCCTGGCGATTTCATAAGTAAAATCAGCACTTTCCAAAGGTTGATCAGCATCAAACGCTAATTGCAAATCGCTAAGATTTCCAATATGCGCGGCAGAAAAAATTCCAATGATAGAATTGAATTGACTGTAAAATGCGTCAATCCCATAATTCTTTTTCTTCCATTGCATTGCCCAAGAAAAATTGCGTTCATTCATGCCTGTATTTTTTAAATAATACCCAGGCGCTTGAACATTTCCAGAACGTTTTAAAGTGCCTTGCAGTCTCCAAGAAAGTGGCATCAAAGCTTTAAATTTCCCTTGAATTAATCCGGAAGAAACACCTTGTTGGCCATTGCTAAAAGCACTTAAACTCAGTTTCGCATCAATGCCAACCGAATCAGGCAAAGCTTTGGGCTTAAGCAAAACTATTCCACCCAACGCATCTGGTCCAAACCGCACACTGCTAGCTCCTTTGATAAGCTCAATCTCATCAGCAATAAATGGATCAATTTCTGGTGCATGTTCATTACCCCATTGCTGCCCCTCTTGTCGAACTCCATTATTCAGAATGATAATCCGATTACTATGTAACCCTCTAATTACAGGCTTCGAGATGCTACTGCCGGTATTCAGACTTTGCACACCAATTATTGTTTTCAGACTTTCAGCCAAACTTTTCCCGCTAAGTTCATCAAGCTGCTGAGATTCAATTTTACTGAGATTCTGATTCCTAAATTCTTGGTCCATTTCCCCCTGAATCTCACTTATACCGAGCTCTTCAGCATGAATTTCAGGATGAATATTCATTAACAAATCATCCCTCAATTCGATATAATAAACAATTTCATCGCTACCCAAATGACTGCAATGCAAGGTATAATTGCCCGGACAAAGCCCCCGCAATACATAATTCCCTAATGAATCAGCTACCGTCCCTTTGCCTGTTTCAATAATGTAAACAGTAGAAAAAGGTAATAGCTGTCCATCATGCAGATCAGTTATTTTACCACTGATTTGCAAGGTGCAATTCTCCTGAGCATACAATAATTTCATTGCAAACAATAGGAATAGCAATAATGAAGATCGGATGATCTGCACAGCATAATGCATTTAGATTTTGAGGGAAATAGATCCTTCAAAAGCACTGAGTAATTAGAATGGATTAATCCCGAACAAGCAGGGATGTAGCATGTACTCAGGAAAAAGGAGGGCCACGAACGTCGTAATTGAAAATGTATTCCGTGGCAAAGGAATAATCATAGAAAGGAGTAACACTATACAGAAAGTATTGCTCAAATTCAGATTTGACATCAGATCTGAGAAATTTAAACCCTAATTGCGAAAAATAATCACAAACGGCACATTCAAATTCTTGTTCGGTGAAATGGGATGGATGATCGCATGACTTTCCATTTGAGCTGCCATGATGGGAAATACTGATGTGGCAGGGATCATCTATCTCACAATTCTGTAGAGAATGATGTTCATGACCGTGATCATGTGAATGATGCTCATGTGCAAGCGAATGCCAGACGCTGAAAGGAATCAGCGTGCTGAGCAACACAAGTAGAAAAAAAGAAGATAAAATTCTTCTGAGCACCATATCTGTTGCAAAGATAGTGAATTCACTCACGGTGTTTTGTCACAAAATTGCCATGTAAAAAAGCCGAACTCATTGGAGTTCGGCTTTAAGAAAGGAGGAGTTTTTTGTATTATTCTACCACTACACGGTAAGTAGCAGCTTGAGAACCAGCTACAAACTGTAACATATAAACTCCCGATGCAATTGAGCTCACATCAAGGCGTTCAACATTATTTCCGGTTTGTAATGAACGAAGTTCTTTAGCAGCCACAATGCGACCTGTAGCATCAATTAAAGAGTAACTGATGGCTGATGGTGTTAACAAATCAAAACTGATTTGCAATTCATCAGAAACAGGATTAGGATAGAGTTTCAAAGAGTTTACATTGCTCAATTCAGCAACACCTAAAACGATTGCTTGAATTTCTACACGCTCACTTGGACAAGCGAAGAGTTCATTTGAAACTTCCCAATCATAGAAGAAATAATAATAATTGAATTCGTTATTTCCGGTAACATTGGTTCCGGTAACAGAGCAAAAATCAGCAATCGCATAAGGAAAATCAAGTTCGGTACCAAGGGCATTTCTCCAAAGCAATAGTGACCCTGTAGTTCTCAATCCGTATTGGAAACCAGCAGAAACATCGAACATCAATTCAACACGAGATTCACCATCAGGAATATTGAAAACTCCGCTAGTGACTACAGCTCCAAAATTATTGACTAGTTGGATGGTACGATCACCAGCGCCGTCAGCAAATACTTTCACTGAGCGAATAGTGATGTTCTCGTTTGCATCAAATAGATTATAGAAATTAGAATTGTCATGGAAAGCACCAGGACCTTCATTGTCGAATTTTGCTCCAAATTCTATATCTCCACCATGAATCATTTGATCTTCTACCCAAAAGCTAGAAGTTTCAAAAAGAAAATCTGAAGTGAATGAAGAACCTGACCCTAAAGCCACATTTGAATTCTCAGAAGCATACCAAATTAAGTTCTCAGAGGCGCCAATGAAAGTGGCCGTTCCTTGCTCGTTCAAAATCACATCATCTATTACAGGAGTAACCGGGGCATCAAAAACCACTACTTCAATTTCTTCCGAAGTAACTTCTTCACAAATTCCCATCAATGTAACTGAATACAATCCTGCCTCAGTAACTGTAATGGCTTGTGCATCCTGACCATTGCTCCAATCGTACATTTCAGAAGAAGGTGCGATAAGATCTACCGAATTTCCTTCACAGAATTCGAGATCACCAGAAATTTGAACTTCCGGAATTCCATCAACAGCAACTGTTACTGAAATGTTTTCTGATTGTGAAGCACAGCCATTCTCATCATAAACAACCACATTATAATTACCTGACTCCGTAACTTCAATGGAAGAAGTAGAAGCTCCATTAGACCAAACGAAACTTTCAGCCGCATCAGCGGTGAGAGTTACTGTTTCGCCCAAACACAACTCAGTGCTGCCGTTTGCAGAAATGTTTGCAGATGGAGGAGTACATTCTTGTTCTATTAGGTAATGGTAAGTATCAATCGTGGGATTTTCAATAACAGTTGTCAATCCAGAAGGCCATTTAACAACAACAAGATCAATACTTGTGTTTGCACCAAGTCCAAAATGAGTAATAAAACTGGTAGAGATACCATAACTCTCACCGGCACGAACTTCACGGATTTGGACTCCCCAATCTCCGTGAATTTCAACGCGGGCACCAACAGCATTTCTGTTAGAAATAGTTCCTTCTAATTGCAAACCATACCAATGGTTTTCATTTCCATTATTTAGGAAAAGAATATCATCATGATCATTATCAGGCGACACATAACCATCACCATAGCTGGCATAGAAATCCTGAAATCCATCGTGATTTAAATCACCAATACCAAAACTATGCAATCCATCATTATCAGTCCATGCATTATTCAATTGAGTAAAAGTTCCATTACCATTATTGTGATATAATCCTTCAATTCCACCTGCAATCATTAAATCAACAAAACCATCATTATCAAAAT
>JBDNHP010000299.1:0-7777 GCA_041688765.1 Flavobacteriales bacterium | reverse complement strand
TATGGAGCAGTTCAGGAGTGTTGATCGTTTTGGCTGTCGTATTTTGTGTATTGCACAATTTAAGTCCAAATCCTATGGTGCATTTTGTTGCAGGAACTGCAACATTTATTTCAGGTGGCATTTTGAGGTTTAATCCTCTAAAAATCGGTGGAATTATTCTAGCTTTTTCAGGAATTGCCTCCATTTTTGCATCAGAAGCTAATCAGCAAATTATATTCGCTTTCGCTATGCTGGCAGGCTACATTTATCCGGCGATTGCTTTGAAAAAAGCTGAAAAACAAGGAGAATGAAAGATCTCGATCCTTTACTTCACTCCCACCTCAGACTAGCCATTATGTCTATACTCATGGCGCAGGAAGAAGCTGAGTTCAATTATCTGAAGGAGCAAACATCCAGTACCGCAGGTAACCTTAGTGTTCAACTGAAAAAACTGGAAGATGCAGGCTATTTAAAGATTACAAAAGGATATAAAGGAAACTATCCTCATACGATGTGCTCATTGCAAACCAAAGGCCGAAAAGCATTTGAAAAGTACGTTGAGGATTTAAAAAGTTATTTCAATTTTTAATATTTGAATTACATTCTATAAAATATCTTTTAATTCATCTAAATGCCGAATATCATAAGCAACAGATTCTTCATGACTAATGCCTTCCGGATTGTAAAAAACGGCATCAATTCCTGCTGTGGTTGCGCCCACTGCATCCACATGTAAATCGTCGCCAATCATCAATGAATCCGAGGCTTTCGCTCGGGTTTGAACCAATGCTTGCCTGAATATTTCGGGATGTGGCTTGCTATACCCAATTTCTTCTGAAATAATCAAACGATCGAAATGAGGCTTTAATCCGGAAAGTCTCATTTTTATTCGTTGAACTTCTGGAAATCCATTTGTAATTATATGTAATTTATATTTTCCTGAAATATGATTTAAAAGCTCACTAGCCCCCGGAACCAAACTTGTCATTTTTGGAGCGATCTCAACATAAGCATCAGCAATTCTGATCGAAAGATCCACATCAGTAATACCTTCTTTTCTCAAAGCGAGATCGAAACGACGAAAGCGCAAGTCATCTTTGGTCATTAAACCTTTGCGATACAAATCCCAACAATGAGCATTGATATCATGATAATGCCCAATAAAACTTTCAAATCCATTCAAGCCTTCATCATCCAATTTCAAATCCACATAAATTATTTCAAGGGCCAGTCTGGAATTTTTGTCAAAATCCCAAAGTGTGCGATCCAAATCAAAGAATAAATGCTTGTATTTTTTCAAAACAAAAGTCCGAATTTAACGGTTAGAAAAGTGAGGAGTAAGCTCCACGCAGCTACTGCAATCATTAGTGCTGGCATTGCAAAATGATTATGTCTAAAAAATTTCGCCATCACTATTGAGCCAAATGGAATAGACAAAATAGCGGGTGTTAATAGTGCTATTCCTACAATTCCGAAGCGGTGTTTTAATCTTACCAAAAAGCGATTCATTCGTGTAAATTTGAGCAATGGCTTTCCGATTCCCAGCGCCAATTTGGCCGCCCTTCTCCTTCTTGCCCGCTCCATCAGATACTCTGAACTACGATAAAATGTAACAACCCCAGCGAGGCCTCCACTGCACGTAATTAAAATCGATTCCAGAAATGAAAATCCAGCGACAATAGCAAGTGTAGGAGCCGGTAAAAACTTTACTGCACTTAAAAAAATGATTGGAATAAATTTGAGTAATTCTTCCATCAATGTTCTTTTGAACCATAAGCCAAATCTCCGGCATCACCCAAACCAGGAACTATATATGCTTGAGCGGTAAGTTCTGCATCAATAGCACCAATCCATAATTCCGTTTCAAGAGGTAATTTCTGACGCACATAGTCAACGCCTTGTTTACTTGCAATAGCTGATACCAAATGAATGGATGATGGGTTGCCAAATCTGCGCAAAGCATTAGCCACAAGAACCATGGATGACCCGGTAGCGAGCATAGGATCGGCAATGATTAATGTTCGTCCGTCGAGATTTGGACATGAAACATATTCTACTTCAATTTCAAATCTTCCACCCTTGTGATGTTTTCGGTATGCTGATACAAAAGCGCTGTCTGCCTTGTCAAAATAATTGAGTAAGCCTTGGTGCAATGGCAATCCGGCTCTCAAAATAGTGGCAATAACAGGCTCATCTGAAGGTAGATTCATAATTGCCTCACCCAATGGAGAAATCACACTGCGCTCTTCATATTGCAGTCCTTTGCTGATTTCATAAGCCATTATCTCTCCAATACGCTCCATATTTCTTCTGAAGCGTAAACGATCACTATGAATGTCTTCTGATCTGATTTCTGCAATAAAACGATTGAAAACAGAATTGATTTTTCCTATTTCGTGGACATGGTTGAGCATAGCAGATATTTTGCTCCAATTTACGAAGCATTAACCTGACCTACAAGATCATTCATTACATATCTGAACTATGTCTGAATAGGCTGATTCCCAGGCCTCCCAGTGCCAAATACCTCCCAAAGTTTCGTTGTGCCACAGGCTAATGCATATACCATTTACACTCTTGATTCGGCCAACGAGCTCTTTTACTTTAATCAAAGCTTCATCCTTTTCTAAACCTAAATAAAGATGAAGCGTTGCGTCCATAAATGCAAATGGATAAACCAATAGTTCCGTTTGTCTTTCTTCCAGGATATCATAAAAATAAAAAGGCAAACATGTTCCGGCTCTGAAACCGGTTTGGGAAGCATAGCCCATGGAATAATCTTCCTTTATACCAGCTTTTATTAATGCCCTATAAGTCTCCGGAAAACGCAAATAGAGGTAATGCTGACGACTTCGCAAACATTCCTGTCCACTTAATTTTTCTAACCTCTCTTTTTCGCTAATCAATTTTGAATAATCTTTATTGCTACCCATTCCGGGATGCAAACCGATATAGGCTTTACTCGCAACATCATTCAGCAAACTCTGCATGGCAGGCTGATCAAAAGACAAATTCCGATCATACTTCCCTTCATCGGCTAAAAGGAAAAAATAGTATGGTCGTTCTCTGCAAGATGCATGTGCTTCATCAAGCAGTTTGTAAGTATCATAAGGATCATTCTGCTTTCCGCGCAATACTCTTACTCTCCTTTTGAGATTGGCAAAATTCAGTTTCAACAAATCCTTTGCCGTACTGGCTATGCCGCGCTGTTGACTCTTGTGCAAATAGGCATAAGCATTGTCGATGTCAACACTTGGAATGTAGCGGTAATTGCGGGTTCCAAAGCTAATATCGGGGTACAATTTTCGCAACGCCTCTTTTAAATGCTCCAATTCCAGTTCAATAACCGGATAATCGAGTAGTTCGAATTTATGAAGTGTTGAATATTCAGCCTGAAACCTACCGTACTTGTCCAAATCAACTGCTTCATACTCTTCCCAACGACTTAAATGGTAAAATGCTTCACTCAAAATATCTACCGCCAAAGGCCCTTTTGAAGGAAAAAGCACGGGAGGATTCTCATGAATATTTTGCAAAATATCAAGCTTTTGATTGGGTTTCGTTTTGCTCGATAACAAGCCTACAGGGCCAATTTGAAAACCGGGCAGGGATTGATTTAAGGAATAATTAATCCGTGGACCACTGAAATTCAAATAATAATCGAGCTTATCGCTTAGTTTAAACTCAATTCCACAGCGGCGCTCAAGTAATTCATAAGCTATATAGCTCAGTCTAGGTCCAATTTCTTCGCTGTAGATTAATATCATCAGGAATTAAACGAATTTAGGATGTGTTCTAAAATATGATTTGCTGCTTTAGCATCCCCAAATAATTCGGGATAAATCGAAGGTAAATTGTCGAGTAGATTCAATGCTTTGCTTCTAATTTGCAATTCTTCATCACCCGCTAAAACTGCCCAGCCACTTTGCAAAATCTCTGTCCACTCTGAGCGATCGCGAACAATAACACAGGGCTTTTTGAAAAAATATGCTTCTTTTTGCACTCCCCCGCTATCGGTTATGATCATGAATGCATTGCGTTCAAGATGTAGCATATTAAGGTAACCTTGTGGTTCAATGATTCGCAAAGTTGTTTTTTCAAATTCCTGCATTCTAGCTTCCCCTAGCATTTTTTTAGTTCTTGGATGCAGAGGAAGTATTATTGTTTTACTCAAATCAGCACTAAGAAGTAGGAGTTCATTAAAAATTCGTTCAAGCCGCAAAGGCTTATCTGCGTTCGAAGGACGATGGATTGTGCAAAGTAAATACTCGTTTTCGGCTATTCTATTTTCCTCTAAAACTTTTGAAGGGAAATGACTGTAGTAAACGCAAGTATCCAACATCACATCGCCTGAATTATAAACCTGAGGGTTTCGACTATCGGGTCTTTTGATATGATTATCGGATTGAATGCCTTCCTTTTTCAGACAATCAATGGCATTTTGCACCGGCACATACAGCAATGAAGACAGATGATCTGTTAACACCCTATTAATTTCTTCCGGCATAGCACGATCGTAAGAACGGAGCCCTGCTTCAATATGTGCCACATGAATTCCGAGTTTGGAAGCCGCCAAAGCGCCTGCCAGGGTGGAATTCGTATCACCATAAACCAAAACCAGGTCGGGTTTAAGTTCCATAAATGCCTTTTCGCAAAACAGAAGCATATTGGCTGTTTGTTCAGCTTGGGATCCAGCTCCAGCTTCACCGTGGAGCGCAGGTTCTGGAATGCCCAGCTCTTTAAAAAAGACTTCAGACATCATATAATCATAATGCTGCCCAGTATGTATCAGGAATTCGGTGATATTTTGCGCAAAATGTTCTTGTATAGCGCGACTGATAGCCGAAGCCTTCACAAATTGGGGTCTTGCCCCTACTATGCTGCAAATCCGAATCACTTTTTAAAAATTCCCTTCATCAGCGAAACTGTAGTACCCATCATTTGCCACAATTATATGATCAAGGATAGGCAAATCTAAGAATTCGCCTGCTTTACGCATTTTTTTAGTTAGCTCAACATCAGAGTTACTTGGGTTGAGATTGCCTGAAGGATGATTATGGACCAATACAAGTCCGCTTGCTTTTTTGCTCAGAGCTGATTCAAAAATCATTTTGGGATCTGCTATTGTACCGCTTATCCCCCCTTGTGATATCATGATTTTGTGCATTACCACATGCGCTTTATTGAGCAGTAGAATCCAGAATTCTTCATAGTGCAAATCTCGAAGTTCATCTCTAAAGATGGCATACACATCCGCAGAGCATTTTATTTTGATTCGAGGTCCTGCTTCTTGTTGGGTTCTTCTTCGCCCTAATTCAAATGATGCTAAAATGGAAATGGATTTAGCAGGGCCAACACCATTGATTTTACAGAGGTCTTCATGTGTTAAGCGGGCAAGAGAAGCAAGGTCATTTCCTACCGAATCCAGTATATCTCTTCCCAGACTAACTGCGGATTTGCTAGCAGTACCAGAACCAAGGAGAATGGCTAAGAGTTCGGCATCGCTCAGTGATCTTCGGCCTTTGAGTATAAATTTTTCGCGTGGGCGATCATCTTCAGCCCAAGCCAGAATGTTATCGTTCATGTTTTCAGTTTAAGACCGCTAAACTAAAAACAAAAAGCCCCAGTATCCGGAGGCTTTACGTTTAAAATGCTTTGAATCAGAAATTTTATCAGGCTAAAGCGCTGACATGAACAGTAATGCTTGACTTAAGATTAGATGCTTTGTTCTTATGGATCACGTTGCGCTTGGCAAGTTTATCCAACATTGAACAAACACGTGGAAGTAATTCCTGTGCTTCTTTCTGATTTGTCATAGCACGGAGCTTACGAACCGCGTTACGAGTAGTTTTATGATAGTAGCGATTTTGAATTCGCTTGCTGTCGTTAGATCTGATGCGCTTAAGCGCTGATTTATGGTTAGCCATATTATCCTTTCTTTTTAGGAACAGGGGTGCAAATATAATAAGTTTTTTGGCAGCTGCAAGTATCACACAAAATTTTCTTAGAAGTATAACCTTTTAGATGCTTCCTCAGTATAAAAGAAATGTAAATGCCCCCTCAGGGGTTCAATGAAACTGAAATCGTTCATATCAGGCGTCTCCATCCTATTCGCCACCGCAAGCTTCGGGCAGTTCAGCTCCAAGGCCGATGGCTTATTGAAGGACTTGAAAATAGCCAAACATGATTCCTCTATAATGAGGATCAATCTTGCTATAGCGGATGAATTGATTTTTACTCATCCTGACACTGTAGATTTCTTTTTGGAACGGAGTTTTACCCTAGCTCAAAGACTTCAAGATACAGCAGTATTAGCTAAAGCCAACAATTTACAAGGTATTGCTCAATCCATTAGAGGTAGGGATCTAACGGCTCTGGAGCATTACCAAAGGTCATTAGGTTTTTATGAAGCTTTAGGCGATACTCTCGGGCAATCTAACCTTATCAATAATATTGGTACTATTTACTCCAAAATGGGCAATGACTCAGCAGCCATAGCGCATTATAAGGAGTCGTTCCGAATGAAACAAGGTTTGGACATGGAACGAAAACAAGCTCTGAACCTTTTTAACATTGCAACTAGTTTTAATACCCTCCAACAGTACGATAGTGCAATGTTTTACACACAGCGACTGAATGAACTGCATCGCAAAGCCGGGAAAGTATTTATTCAGCCTCATCCTATTTTAGCTCAAATTTTCCTGGCAAAAGAACAATTCGATAGCTCACTCCATTACTATCAGCTCTATTATGATAAGCAAGTGATTGAACAGGATGCGTATTTTGTTCAAACCGCCGCATTAGGACTGGTAAAAAGCTATCTGGGTTTGGAGAGTTTTGCTGAGGCAGAGCGAATTCTTAATGAAATTGAACCAGAAGCGAAGTACTATAGTTTCAGCGAGCATATTTTGGAAATATATGAACTCAAGGCTGATTTGTACAATTTGAAAGGAGACTATAATAAGGCTTTCAGTTGGCAAGGCAAGGCTATTCAATACAAAGACAGCCTTCAACAAGTGAATAACTCCTCTCGTTTGCAAGAACTTAGCATTAGGTATGAAGCGGCCAAAAGGGATAAAGAATTAATTGAAAAAGATCTGATAATTTCAGAACAAGAGGCATCCAAGCACACGATGATTATTACAACAGCCATTGTGGGAATTGCCGTACTCACCATTATTGGCTTGATTGTCTTCTTTTTACTAAAAAATAAACGCCAAAACCGCTTGCTCAATTTGCAGAACAAGGAAATTGACGAACAAAAACAAAAAATCATTTCTAGTATTAATTATGCCAAGAAAATTCAGAGTAGTATGCTTGTTCCGGAAGATTTCATCCGAAAGCATTTCCCTGATAGCTTTGTTTATTTCAAACCCAAGGATATCGTTTCGGGTGATTTTTATTGGTTTAGCGAGATTGGCGATAAGGTAATGATATCAACCATAGATTGCACCGGACATGGGGTGCCAGGGGCATTCATGTCGCTCATCGCTAATTCTAAACTCAATAAAGTAGTTAAGGAAAAAGGCATTCATGATCCGGCAACGATTTTGAGTGAAGTGCATAAAGAAATTGTTGATTCACTTAATCAGAATGGCAGTGAAATGGCACAAGACGGCATGGATATGAGTTTATGTTTGATAGATAGAAAACAACGTAAAATATTGTATGCCGGGGCTCAGAATTCCATTTTCCTAATCAATGGTGATACCCTGGAAGAGATCAAAGCGGATGCCATTTCGATTGGAGGAACGGCTTTTGAGAATAAGCGAAAATTGAACGGGCAAGCCTTCAATAC
>JBDNHP010000298.1:0-3455 GCA_041688765.1 Flavobacteriales bacterium | reverse complement strand
CTTCCTGACATACTAAGAACAAATTGTCCCTGCACTTCATCGCAAGCCCGCACACAGCGATAACAATTGATACATTTTGATAAATCTGAAGTCATGTAGGGATGACTTAAATCCTTTTTCCGATCCAAATGTGTGGCACCATCCGGATAACGAACATCGCGAATACCAACCTGTGCAGCTACTGTTTGAAGCTCACAGTTTCCGTTCACTTCGCAGGTTAAACAGTCCAAAGGATGGTCTGTTAAAACCAATTCTATAATATTTTTTCGGAGCGATTGAATGGAGTCAGAATCTGGATAAATGAACTGTCCCTCTGCAACCGGTGTATGGCAAGAAGCCATCGTTCTGCTTTTGCCATTCTCTTCAAGAGCCACGTCTACCGAACAAACCCTGCAAGAACCGAATGGATCCAAATTGGGAGCATCGCATAAAGTTGGGACTGCCTTTTTTCCTTTGTGTCTCTTGATGAAGGATAAAATCGTTTCTCCATCTTTAATTTCAAAAGGTAAATTATTAATATAGGCTGTTTTCATACTGCGCTATGATTCTAATTGAAATATTGTTTGAGTTCTACATCGAAATACTGCATGGCATTTCTCACGGGCAATGGGATTCCGCCTCCATGAGCGCACAAAGAACCTTGTTCTAAGGTTGTAAGCAAATCATGGAAAAGTGTACGATCAATTTTGTAATCTGAAAGCAAGGCCTTTTGAGCGAGTTCTTGTCCTCGCTTCGTTCCTAAACGACAAGGGAAACACTTCCCACAACTTTCATAGGATGCAAAATCAAAAAGATGCTCGATAAACTTCATGATTGGGAAATCCTGTGGAATACAGATTACCGAAGCATGCCCTAACAAAAAACCATTCTTCGAAAATGATTCAAAGTCAATTTGGAGATCACTAATTTTAGAAATGGGAACTAATCCACCTAATGGTCCGCCAATTTGCATAGCCTTCACCGGAGCTTTAAATCCACCACCTAATGTTTCGATTACATAAGACAATGGTGTGCCCATTTCTACTTCATAAATTCCTGGTTTATTGAAAAAACTATCTAGGCTAACCAGTTTGGTTCCTGATGATCTTTCGGTACCGATGCTTTTCCAAGCTTCACCCCCATGTTCCAGTATATAATGAACCGTTGCCAATGTTTCAACATTGTTCACAATAGTAGGCTTGTTGAACAAACCTTGTTGGGCCGGAAACGGCGGACGAACGCGCACTTCAGGACGTTGACCCTCAATAGAATTGATTAATGCCGTTTCTTCTCCGCAAATATATGAACCTTGAGCCCGGATAATTTTGAAATCAAAATTGAATCCGGATCCCTCAATATTCTCTCCAATCAAACCCGCAGTTCTCAATTCATCAATTGCCATTTGACTGATATCTGCAGCTTCAGGGTATTCAGCACGAATGTACAATACACCATGTGAAGCACCTGTAACATATCCTGCTATCATCATTCCGAACAACACAGAATGAGGTCTCTCTTCCAATAAATAACGATCTGAATATGCCCCCGGATCACCTTCATCGGCATTGCAAATAATGAATTTAACTTCACTCTCTGCTTTGCGGCAAAAATCTAATTTCATTCCCATCGGAAATCCGGCACCACCTCTACCTCTGACATTTGATCCTTTGATCTCATCAAGTGCCAAAGAAGAGTCCAATTTTAATGCTTTTCGAAAAGGCTCATAATAGACATCAATTTCGGTAAAAGCCTCCGTAAGTATTGCCTTTCCGCTTGCGGCAACATGGTATTTGTCTGTTCCAAATTCGGCATTGTCAGTGCCCTTTTTAAAATTTACAGCATCAATTGCTCCACCTGAATAGTTTTTACCATTATAGTAAAATGCGCTATTCTCATGGCAGCGTCCCAGGCAAGTCATGTGCCCTATTTCATCCGCTTCGAAACTATTCTTCAATTTATCTACCAGAGCGTCTTGAGTTCCTGCACAGACGCAAGCCGAGCCATTGCATACATATATCTTTTTCCCTTGATTCTCTGGCTTTAGAAAATCATAAAAAGTTGCAGTCCCATAAGTATTTGCCTTTCCAATAAGAAACTCTTCTGCAAGCTTTTCCAGTTGATCTGTGGCCGGAGTTCCGGTTGGAATAGCGAGCTTTCCCAATCTATCGAAGAGATTGTTTTTCAAACCTTTTCTACCCGATAACTCACTTAAATTCTTTGACATTCAAACGCGTATTAATATGGCTTTAACTCGTAAAGATACACAAAGAAGAAATAAATTAAAAGAACAAAAATTAATTCTTTAATCAACTGATTTTCTATCAATTACGAATGGCCTCTTGTAACATCCTTTGAGTTTTAACCATCCACAGAAGAAATTTTTCTTTCTCCTAGGGTGGATATAATCCATGATATTGTTTGCAGCTCTGCAAGTTTAATTAGACTCCATCTCCCATGATTGCTAATAAACGGAAGGAAATACGGCCTATCGAAAATGGACTTTCACAGGTATAAAAAAGATCCCTGTCTTTCCTAAAACAATAAAAACTGCAAAACAAATTGAAACTGATTGGAGTTTTAGCTTAATTTTAGAGACCACATTAAGACCACATTTCATCTCTACAATGAAAAAAAAGCTCTTCAAAAGGCTGATAATATGGCTCATCGTACTGCCTTTAGTACTTTTTACCATAATCACAATTGTTGTTTATGCTAAGCAAGACAGTATTGTTCAAGAACTCATTGGCACTGTAAACGCAGACTTCGAAGGAAAATTAGAAATTGCTGATTGTCACATTTCACCTTTCGCCAATTTCCCGTACATCTCCATTGACCTTGAACAAGTAAAAATATTTGAATTCAAAGATCCCGGCAGCGCGATCCTCTTCGACGTAAATGAAATGTATATCGGATTCTCCATTTGGGATATTCTTTCAGGGAAATTCAATATTAAAGCGATGAAATTGGATGATGGTTACATAAAACTGGTTCAACACAAGGATGGAACAATCAACATTGCCAATGCCCTATCAAACAAAAACGAAATTGACAACGTTAATGAAGAATTTCATCTCGATATTAGGAAAATCAAACTAAAAAATATCGATCTAATCAAAATAAATGAAGAGAACAATGTAATGCTTGTTTTTTATGTAACCGAAGCTAATTCTAGCTTTAAGACAAGTCCTGAACACGTGAATATAAGCATGGAAAGTAAGTTTGAACTCAGTATAATTTCAAACGGCGACTCCACTTTCGTAAAACACAAACATTTTAAATTGAACACACAATTAGATTTTGTGACTGCTGAACAGATGCTTTATATAAAAGATTCCGAAGTGAAACTGGAGAATGCCCTTTTTCAGATGCAAGGTAAAGTTGATTTGGATGATAACATGAACTTCGACCTAACCTTTGATGGCAAAAAACCGAATTTCGATCTTTTTCTGGCCTTCGCACCGGCAGAACTTGCACCT
>JBDNHP010000297.1:0-3067 GCA_041688765.1 Flavobacteriales bacterium | reverse complement strand
GGCACAAACGATTCTAAGATTATAGAGAATTGGAAATGGAAAGGCATGAGCGAGGCCCAACTAATATAGCGTCAATATGTCGCGAATTTTTGTGAATATTCACCGGAAATATGAATTTATTAGGGTCTATCTCATTCCCCCAATTTATTCAGCTCATCCTCAATTCCTGTCCATTCTTCCATCAACTTCTCAAGTAAATCCTTCTCAGAAGCATAGAACACAAGCAGTTTTCCCGATTTTTCCTTATCGCTATAATCCATAGTTTCAATATCGTTATCCATGGTAGCAATTCGAGCTTCTGCTGCGGCAATGTCTTGCTCCAGTTTCGAAGAGCGATGCTTCAAGCGTTTGCGCTCTTTGTCTATTTCTCGCTTATCACGTATCGATATCGCTGCTTTTTCTTCCACTAAAACGTTTGGCTGTATTTCGGGCTTTTTTGCTTTTCCTGAACTGCGTTCAAACTCAGCAATACTCGCTGCTTTTTTATCCTGTAGGAAATCAAAAATATCACCTCTGTATTCTTTTAAGCCGTTGGTGGTAACTTCAAAAATAACATTCACCAAACCATGCAAAAAATCTCGGTCGTGGGATACTATGATCATCGCTCCGTCGTAATTCTGCAAAGCCTCTTTTAAAACGTCTTTCGAACGCATATCAAGGTGATTCGTAGGCTCATCCAATACTAGTAAATTAACGGGCTTTAAAAGTAGTTTGCAAAGGGCCAATCGAGCTTTTTCTCCACCAGAAAGTACCTTTACCTTTTTATCGATGTCTTCACCACCAAAAAGAAAGGCTCCCAACAATGCTCTAATTCTGGAGCGAATATCACCAACGGCCACTTCATCAACGGTTTCAAATACGGTGCGATCGCCATTTAAACGCTCTGCCTGATCCTGTGCGTAATATCCTATTGTAACGTTATGTCCAGGAATTACTTGTCCTTCGGCTTCTAATTCGCCTAAAAGAATCCTCGTGAAGGTTGTTTTACCTACTCCGTTTTTTCCTACAAGGGCAATTTTATCTTCCCTACCTAAAATGAATTCTACGTTTTGGAAAAGATGCTGCTCAGTAAATTTTTTGCCGACGCCATGTGCTTCAATTGAAATTTTGCCTGAACGTGGGGCAGGAGGGAAGCGAAAATGAATTCCACCATCTTCCATGCCATCCGGCTCAATGGTTTCAAGTTTATCTAGCTTCTTGATCAATGATTGTGCAAAGGAAGCTTTGTTCTTTTTTGCTCTGAATTTATCAATCAGTTTTTGGGTGTCCTGAATATAGCGTTGCTGATTTTTAAATGCTTCAATTTGTCGCTGATATTCCTCCTCCCGCTGCACTACATATTTGCTATAAGAGCACTTGTAATCGTAAACTCTGCCCTTGGAAATTTCAACGGTTCTATCCGTTACACGATCAAGAAAAGTTCTGTCGTGGGATATCAAAACAATCGCTCCTGGATAGTTTTGTAGAAAAGTCTCCAGCCACTCAATCGACTCAATGTCGAGGTGATTGGTAGGCTCATCTAGCAGCATGATGTCAGGATTGCGAAGTAAGATTTTAGCCAGCTCAACTCGCATTTTCCACCCCCCTGAAAACTCACGGAGTTTTCTATGCATATCCGAACTCTGAAATCCCAATCCAGTAAGAATGCGTTCAATTTTCGATTCAATCTGACCGGTTCCAAGCAGCGACAATCGATCATTTAGATCATTGAGCTCTTCAATTAATCTCGTGTAAACGTCGCTATGATAATCTTCTCGGATTCCGAGTTGTTCTGAAATGTAGGCAATGCGCTCTTCCATTTTCATCACTTCCGAAAATGCTTGAGATGCTTCTTCCATCACCGTTTTATCTTCCCGGTGATCCATTTCTTGAGGTAGATATCCTAGGGTCAGTTCTTTGGGCTTGGATAGTGTTCCAGAACTGGGTTGAACAATACCGGCAATGATTTTCAGCAAAGAAGATTTACCTGCTCCGTTTTTCCCGACCAATCCTATGCGATCTCTGCGACCGACGAACAAGCTAATTTCTTCAAAGAGAGCGCGTTGCCCGTAGTATAGACTTAAATTATTTACCGTTACCATATTCGGGCGCAAAGATAACTATTCAGAACACTTGAGGGAAAGAGAATTCGGAAACTAAGCCAGACAAATTTTACTATTACCGAAATAGATAACCTGCTTAAAAGAAAAAGGGCCTCGTCCTTTTAGAAACGAAGCCCTTTTTTTGGGTTGGGATAAAAAAATTCTTAATAATTCCAGAGATCATGTTCAATTTCAAACAGATCACCTTTGATTCTTTCTGCCTCTAACAAGGCGTCTATGCCTTGATAATAGCTTGAAATAGTTCTGTCGTAAACGTTGGTTTCTTTGGTGATGTACGAAGCAAAGAAACGTTGTTGAAACAGATCTTCAAAAGTGCGGCGCTGAGCGTCGTTCTGACGATTGTAAACATCGGCATTAGCAAATACATAACGGCACTCAGGGAAGTACAACCAGAATAGTGTTTTGTAACCACGTTTCTCGCCTTCATCATTGTAGTCCTCCTTCATAGGAGCAATACCAATAATGCGCACATAGCGCTCTGAACGTTGCTTATCAAAGATCCAATCTTCTTTAAGCATGTATTGAGTAATAACACCAGATTCAATTGGTTCAATAGTTTCCACTTCTTCCCATTCCTCTGTATCCAGATTTTGG
The DNA here is from genome assembly GCA_041688765.1 of Flavobacteriales bacterium. Taxonomy (GTDB): domain Bacteria; phylum Bacteroidota; class Bacteroidia; order Flavobacteriales_D; family Sanyastnellaceae; genus JBDNHP01. The sequence continues at coordinate 371 of JBDNHP010000297.1, read as the reverse complement.
CGACGGCGTGTAACTTTTTGATTTAATACAGAATCAATCTCTGCGGGCTGCAACGCATAGCGAAACTCATCGTCATCATCTGTAGGCCCAAGACCGTAAGCAGTCAAGGAACCTTCAACCAGCAATGCATGTTTAATTACGTTAAACAGGCTGCGGCGATCTTCGATATCTTCCTTAGGATAATAGAAAGGGTGGTTTATCTTCTCGCGAAGATCAACAACTCTCCAAATCCTTTTAGACCACATTACATCCGCCTCGCGAAGATGTGGGTAAGGAATAACGCGTTTGGTAGCATTGTGTTCTTTAACGTAAGCTCCGTCTAGAACCGTCTGCACCTGTGCGTCTGCTGTGTTTGCAAGCAGGAAGGCAGC
>JBDNHP010000296.1:0-4923 GCA_041688765.1 Flavobacteriales bacterium | reverse complement strand
GAGAAATGGATGCTCTTTCCAAAATGTCTCTTGATGAGTTGGAAAGGTTGATTGACAGCATGCCGACAGGATACAAAACGGTATTTAATCTGTTTGCTGTAGAAGGGTTTGCTCACAAGGAAATTGCCGAAATGCTAGGGATTTCTGAAAGCACATCCAAAACCCAATTTCTTAAGGCTAAGGTCTTTCTAAAAAGGTTAATTAATGAAAAAGAACTAAAACATTGAGTCAGGAAAAAAACATACAAGACATTTTTACTCGATTGCAGGATAAGAGCAGTCCGGTAAATCCTGATTTGTGGCAAACCATACAACATGGCGCTGGCTTGGGTGCAACAACAGGAGTTGTTGTAAAATCAGGAATGTCAATCCTTTCTAAACTATTCATTGCTGCCGGTATTACTGCCGCTGTGGCAGGAATCGTATATGTAGCCATCCCTGCGGATTCTAACAAAAACACGGTGGCAAATGCAGAAGTAGTTTCTAGTCCAAAAACTCAAGCTCCAACTGAAATTCCTTCAGAAGAAAATTTAATTACTATTAACGAAGAAGAGCATACATCAGCGGGAAACTCAACTGAGATTGAATCAATTGAACAAGCCCCAACGCCAAACCAAAGCACTTCAGAAAATTTGAATTCAAGCCCTGGCTCAGATTCAGCCATTTTTCCGGATGCTGCGGAAGTCGATAGCAATGCTCAAGATTCTGATGCGGAATCAATAGATGAAAGCAAAGAATATAATGAGTCTGATGAGCCTTCATATCTGGATGTTTCAATACTAAGCCATCAAGAAGAAGAAGATCCATTAGATTGGTTATTCACTGTTGAAGGCCCAGATGCCGCTAATTATTTCTGGACTTTCACAGATGGTTATAAAGTCCATGGCAAAAGAGTGCGTCATCGTTTTATGACTGATGGAACCTATGGTGTTTGCGTTGCTGTTACTGATTTAGAAGGACAAAGCGCACAGAAATGCATTGATGTTGAAGCGCTTAGAAAAATTAAGCTGGTTATACCAAATGTTTTTTCTCCGGGAACTAGTCCGGGAGTGAATGACTTGTTTGATATTGATAAAATTCATAGTGAGAACATACTGGTTTACAGATTGTTAATCTACGACGCAAGCGGAACAATGATTTTTGAATCGTCAGAAGGGCGCCAAAGCTGGGATGGTAACGATCGTTTTGGAGAGCCAATGCCGGTTGGAACGTATGTTTGCGTTGTAGAAGCGTCTGGCTATGCGGGTCAAAAAACCAAAGGCCAACAAACACTGACCTTAAAACGATAAACTATTATATTTGTCTTTCTTTTGAACTGAACCAAACCAATTAGCCCATTAACCACTCATGAAAAAGCTATTTTTCTCAACTGCTCTTTTTTCAGCTACCTTTTTTCAGGTTTCTGCTCAGCAACAAGTTTATGTTGGAACTGAGGAATATGATGCGCTAAAAGCGTCGGGTTTGCTGGATAGTCCTGATGTTGAAATCTTAGGTCAGGAAGGAACAAATATCGCTATTCACCCTCAAGTTTTTAACGCTGGTGATGGTGTTCAAGGCCGCGACGCGGAATGTGGTTGCTGGGTCCAGCCGGATGCTACTTATACTCTGGCCGGCTTCCCTTCTAATCCGAACGTTGATGATGGTTCTACCAACCAGATTCCTTTGCCATTTACATTTTGCTTGTACGGCGATAATTACAATAGCTTTTTCATCAACACTAACGGAAATATAACCTTTGGTAACGCCTTTGGAACATTCACTCCGCAAGGCTTCCCAATGGGAACAGCTATGGTGGCTCCTTTTTGGGGTGACGTGGATTTAAGTTGCAATACGTGTGGTGATGTGTTTTATAAAGTAACGGAAGATGCCGTTTATGTGAACTGGATTGACGTTGCATATTATGCCGATCACACGGATAAAATCAATAATTTTCAAGTAATCATTTCCAATGGTGCTAATGACTTTGTAGGTGCCGGTAAAAACGTTGCCTTTTGCTACAAGGATATGCAGTGGACAACTGGTGATGCTTCGGGAGGACAGGGTGGCTTTGGCGGCTCTTCAGCCACCGTTGGTGCAAACAGAGGAAATAACAACAATTTTGTTCAATTTGGTCGTTTCAGTGTAAACAGCTTGATTTACGATGGGCCTTTTGGCCTTGATGATGGAGTCAATTGGCTCGACAATAAAAGTTTTATTTTCAATGCTTGTTTGGACCAGGGCAACAATATTCCTCCTATAGCTTCAGGAGCTAATGTTTGCGACACAATTACACTTTGTCAGAACGCCACCTTCGATTTAACACTTCAGTTTTTATCCCCCGAAGGCCCACAGCTTACAAATCTTGTGTTTGATGCCGGTGGTATGCTTGGTATCACAGACCTCGAAATAATTAATGGTAATACAGCCTCCTTTAGTTGCACCATTACCGGAAATGCTCAGAATATTGGAGTCAATGAGCTTACTTTCACCGCAACAGATAATGGTTCGCCAGTGGGAGTAACTACAATCACCATTTTTGTTGAAGTTACAGAAGATGTGGCTCCTCCATTTAGTATTTCTGGGGCTCTTGAATTCTGCTCTGGCGAATCAACAATTCTAACTGCTAGTCCGGGTTATGACGAATACATTTGGTCCAACGGATGCATCGGCAACAGTTGCGAAGTTTCACAACCCGGAACGATAACTATCAATGCCATTTTGGGGGAGTGTATCGCTTCAGCAACAGTAACTCCATTGATACTGCCATACTTTTTACCTCCAGTATCCATAACTGATCAACCCATTTGTTCTAATGACTCTACTTTGGTTCTCAGTGTTAATGCATATGACTCTTATCAATGGTCCAATTATTTGGGTTATCCTGGAACTATTTATAGTGATGATACTGATCAACAAACGGTTTATCTTTCATCTGGGACCTTTGTTCTAACCGTGCTCGATGGCGCCTGTCAAGGAGAGCGGATATTTAACATCACTTCAGCAAATGCCACAATCCCTCAAGACACTTGGTCTGGAGCATATTGTGATGGCTTGGAAGAACTTGACTTTTGCTGTGGATATGCAACCGCTCAAGGGGGTAATTTTTGGCTTTACATGTTCAATACTAATTGCAATTGGGCCAATGCCAATGGAAGCCTAGATATATTTGTAAATGGTGAGCTAGTTTTAGAAAATGTACAGGCTCCAAATTGCGGCACTCCGCTTTGGACACCAAGTTTCCAAGTGTTCTTTGGTGATTATGTAGAAATTTACTATGATCCAGGTAATAGCACCGGAACTCAATCGCTTCAAATTCTCAATTGCTCTAATAGCCCAATGAATCTCACTCCAATTCCATTAACTGGGCCCGGCTTGATTTGGGCAGGTATTGCTGCTTGTCCGAGCAGTCCGCCTATTGGTTATTGGGAAATTATAGACGGTCCTCCGGGGGCTGAGTTTTCCGATGAAACACAATTCAATAGCGATTTCAGTCCGGGCGATTACGGAACGTATGATTTGCACTTCTTCTCAGAAACATGCGGAATAGACTATTATTATGAAGTAATATATTCTGGCCCTATTTCAGTAGATTTAGTTTCTGAAATTAATGAGTGCGGTGGCGGCGGTGACCCAATTTTACTCTCGCCGGTTTATGAAAATCCTCTGAACGACGCTGAAATTGAATGGACTACCGGAGCTACTTCACCTAACCTCACAGTTACTCAAAGTGGAACCTATTGTGTTACCATTAGCAATGGTTGCGGCTCCGATGAAGCTTGTGTTGAGGTGTTGATTGATCCAATACCGGCCTTAAGTTTGAATGATGATTATCCTCTTTGTGACGAGACTTCTTTAAGTCTTGATCCGATAGCTATTGATGATGACTCTTACGAATATACTTGGTCTGGACCTGGCTTTAACAGTAGCTCTCCCACTGTCGTTATCACTGAAAGTGGCACTTACACTGTTATTGTAACAAACGATTGTGGAACAGACAATGCAACATTTGATGTTCTATTAGACCCAACTCCAGTTTTGGGTGAAATTGAAGATGCATATATCCTTTGTGATGAACCTTCCCTGTTCCTTGACCCTATTACAAATGATGATCCTTCGTTCAGTTATTCATGGACCGGACCGGGCTTCAACTCCTCTGACCCTGAAGAAACGCTAAGTCAGAACGGTAGTTATACTGTTACCGTTACTAATGAGTGCGGAACTGTTTCTGCCGAGTTTGACCTAACCGTGGTTAGCGAATTAACGGTTAGCGTTAATAGTTTAAATCTATGCGATGAACCTACCGGTACGCTTGTAGCCACAGCCAATCAGCCGGTGGGCTATTTGTGGGATAATGGAGAAACCACTTCCAATATTGAGGTCAACAGCACTGGTGACTATTGTGTAACTGTTGCCAATGCTTGTGAGACACAAAACGACTGCGGAACTGTTTCGCTTAATTTCACACCTAACATTACTATGAATCTTAATTCCGTCGATAATTTATGTCCTGGAATTGATCAGGTTCTTTCAGGAAATGCCGGATCTGCAAATGGTGTGAGTTGGACATGGTCTGTAGAATGTGGTGGTGGATCAAGCCCTCTTGATGTTTCCGGTAGTCAGCTTGCTGTGAGTGGTGATTTAGCCAATGCCAATTGTCTGGATGGATTTACGGTGTTAATCACTGCAAATAATAATTGTGGTACAGATGCCGCAAGTGTTGACATAACTCTTGATCCTTGTTTGGTTGATTTCCCTAACGTAATTACTCCAAATGACGATGGCATAAACGATGCCTTCGTGATAGAAGGTCTCGAAAGCTATTATGCATTTGGTGGTGTGAAGCTTCAGGTATTTAATAGATGGGGTAATTTGGTTTACGAAACCGATAAATACGAGAATGACTGGGAGGGCGACGAGGCCTCTGCAGGCACTTATTACTTCATCG
>JBDNHP010000295.1:0-6520 GCA_041688765.1 Flavobacteriales bacterium | reverse complement strand
TCTTTGGACCATCTGGCGATATAATTGTCACTCAACTGCCACCGAATGCACCTGAAGCTATATACGCTAAAATAAATTTTGAACTTTGCAAAAGAGTTCAGCTAGTGATTTCATTATTTGTTTGCTTTTCCCATTGCTTCAATCTTTTGTAACATTTTTTCTCGGAAATTGCTGCTTGAATTTCTGATGGGTCCCACGTAGGTTACTTTTACTGGCTTAATACCGCAGAATTCTAAAGTAGATTTTTTGAGTTGGTTCACGCTCGGACTGCCAAAAGCAAACCAATAATAAATCCTTGGAGTGTCCAGAGTTGTAATGATATGGGCTGTTTTCCCAATCAATAATTTGTCCCACCAAACGGAATTTTCCTTGTGTTTAAAGCCAAATCCAGGTAAAAATACTCTATCAATAAAACCTTTTGTAATAGCCGGTAGTCCACCCCACCAAACAGGGTGAATCCAAACCAAATGGCTGGCCCATTTTATTTTTTCTTGAGCTTCTAATAAATCGGTTTCTAAAACAGCTATTTTTTGATAGCCAAAAGCAAGATTTGGATTAAATTGTAGTTCTCTGATTATGATGGTTTTTATTTCTACTTGAGATTTTTTTGCCCCATTTAAATAGGCCTGAGTGAGTGCATTATTAAAACTTTCTGCGTTAGGATGCCCGTCAATAATGAGTATTTTGGTCATTGCTTGTTTTAAGTTAGTAAGGAAAGGTAGTCTTGTTGACTATTAGATTTGTTACACAAAAAACATCAATATTTACATGATTCACATTAAAAGCTTGTTCTTTTTTAGTTTTATTTGTTAGCTTCCAACGGACTAGCGACTTTGCCTTTAGTCTTCAAAATGATCATATTGTTGACACAATCAAAAAATAGGGCTCTGAGATTTATACAGCGGGAAGGTTGATCATGAATATTTCGAATATATTTGGTTTGACGGAAAGGAGCAAAAAGCATATTATTTTTAGTTTGATGTGAGATGGACTCCTCACTAGAAAAGCCTTTGTATGATTGATTGTATCTAGAAAATTGGGAGACAAATAAAATGAAAAAGATCTTTCTAGTGTTATTTGTTGCTGCAATTCAGGTCGCAAATGCACAAAACATAACAGATAGTTTAGTAGGCCATTATAAATTTGATGGTTCATTGCTTGATTATTCTGGTAATGCAAATGATATTGTTTATTCAGGAGGAAGCTACTCCACAGATCGATTCGGTAATGCCAACTCTGCCTTTAAACTCAATGGACTTAGTGATTCTCTGCTCATACCTACACCAGAATTTGCCCCAATAATAGGAGATTTTACGATTAGCTTTTGGTATAAAACAAATTCCTCTTCTGTAATGAATTTGTTCTCATCCAAACAATTCGCATCAGATACTACCAATAATTTTGAAATTCAACTTAATAGTAATAGTAGTTATTACCTAGAAAATTTCCCTCAATCATGGTATCAAACTTTTGCGTATTGGAATGGTAGTGGATTGCCTCCAAATGGGATGGGAGAAGGGAATCCTGGAAATTTTGTTAAAGGAGAATGGAGTCATTTTCTCATTACTCGAGAAGCAGATACACTCAAAATATTTCGGGATCACCAACACTACATTTTTAGCTCAGATTACTATTTCGGAGGTCCTCTGGGAGATGCGGTAGAAATGGTTTTTAGTGCCGCACCATTTTATTTTAAAGGAGCAATTGACGATTTGCGCTTATACAACCGGAAATTATCTCAGCAGGAAATAGATTTACTTTGGTTCGAGAACCAGCCTATTATTTTTATTCAACCTCAAGCCAATGACGCATACGTGCAAGGCTCAAATTTATTGGTTTATTGGGAATATGATCAATCCAGTATTAGCGATTCGATTTTAGTAGAATATAGACTAAATAATGGCTCTTGGATTGCACCCCTTCACTCTAATTTAGCGTATGAGAATTACACGTATATCAATCTTAGCTATGCCCCGGGCACAAAGGTTGAAGTGAGGGTGACGGATATAATTGATCCTTTACTTTTTGCCTTTTCAGCTGAGTTCACAGTGAGTGAATATGATTGGGAAGAAGTTGCTGCAAGTTTGCCTTTCCCCGCAAAGGATGGTGCTGGGCTTTTGAATTTTGATAATAAAATGTGGTTGCTCGGTGGCTGGGACCCTCCTTATCACCCCCCAAACCATACCCATAGCGAAGTATGGAATTCTACCGATGGCGCCAGTTGGAATTACGTAAATGAGGCCCCCTGGCAAGGCAGACACTGTTCAGGCTGGATTAGTAGCGACGATAATATGTGGGTTATTGGAGGCGACCCTCAATCAGGGTGCCTAACTGATGTTTGGAATACAGAAGATGGTATTAACTGGGTTCAGGTACTTGATTCAATTCCTGGTTATACTACACGAAATATGGTTAATCAAGCTTATTTTGATGACTATCTTTTTTTGTTTGGTGGAGAAGATTGCGCCTATGGAGGAGGATTGAATGAAGTTTGGCGAAGTGCTGATGGACTTAATTGGACGCAATTACCAGATGCGCCTTGGTCTGGAAGAGGAATGCAATTGAATAGTTGTGTTGATGACAATGGAGAACTTTGGATGTTAGGCGGCTCAAATGAAAGAGATAGAAGAACCTTTAATGAAGTATGGAAAACCGCTGATGGCCTCAACTGGACTTTAGTTAATGAATCAGCCCCTTGGTCTGGGAGGTATTGGCATACCATTGCATGGTTCGATCATAAAATGTGGCTATTAGGAGGCATGGCCTCGGGAATTGAAATGAATGATGTTTGGTATTCTGAAGACGGAATTACTTGGAATGAATTAAAGAGCACGACCGATAATTGGCCGGCTGGCACTAGGCATGCTCAATCTACCATTGTATATAACAATGCGCTTTGGTATATGTGTGGAATGTCAACAAATAATGTTTGGAAAATTATAAATACACAAAATACTTTGAGCATTGAAAATGAAATACCACATGAAAATGAAATCCACGTTTTTCCTAACCCTACTAGTGGAATTCTTAATGTTCAACGAAGAGATAATTGTCCGATTTTAAGAATTGAAATTTTCAATTCGCTTGGACAAGTTGTTTTTGAAGGCCCATGCAACGCTAATGAATACCTAGACGTATCTCATCTTCATTCTGGAATTTACTTTGTAAGAGATTCGATTGTAAAGAATAAGCCACTTAAATTTGTAAAAAATTGATTTTCATTATGCTCGTAAATGCGACTACAAGGCTTTTAAATAGAAAACTCTAAATTGGAAGAACTTTTTCAATTACTGGAATTATAAATCCATTGTGTAACATGAGTTGAATTTAACCAAATAGAGACGTTTGGCGTTTTATAAATACACTAAAAATACCATAAATAAATAAATTAAATGGAAAACATATTCAATGCCTGGCACCATGTATCGCCTGGTAGTAACTTACCTCAATATGTAAACGGCATAATTGAAATTCCAAAAGGATCAAGAGCTAAGTATGAAATAGATAAGGAAAGCGGACTTTTAAGGCTGGATAGAGTGTTATACTCTTCCGTTTATTATCCAGCGAATTATGGCTTTATTCCACAAAGCTATTGTGGAGACCATGATCCTTTGGATATCTTAGTTTTATCGCAGATTGATGTCGTACCAATGTGCATAGTTCCGGCCAAGGTGATTGGCGTGATGCGCATGCTTGACAACAATGAAGCCGACGACAAAATTATAGCAGTGGCAGCAGGCGATCCTAGCGTTAGTCATATAAATGATATCTCTGAACTACCGGCTCATTTTATTTCTGAATTGCGGAACTTTTTTGAAAATTATACGAAATTGGAGAATAAAACTGTTCTAGTATCAGACTTTCTTAACCGCGAAACGGCCATGGTAATCCTCCAAGAAAGTTTTGCAATGTATCAGGATAAATTTGGTAAAAAGAGATAACAAATCGGAGAAGAATCCTTCTTTGGATTAATGATGCTATTGCTTATGTTACCTGCATTTTATCGCGAATGTGATTCGGAAATAGCGCGATATTAATAGGTTTGCTGGTCAATCAAACTCTATAGTTTACAACAAAAAAAAGCATATTCAGTTTAATCCTGAATATGCTTTTTTGCTGAGAGGTGTTTATTTCATCAATCCAATATCACAATCTTGCCATTATAGAGATGCTCATCATCATAATAGCGGTAGTGATAATTTCCGGAAGGTAGATTTCCAAAATCCAGTCTTATTTTGTTTCCAGAGAACTCGGTTTTGATGATAATCAATCGTCCCGAAGGATCCATTATTTCTAATCTTCTGTTCATGCCTGTAACAGCAGGTAACTCGATTGTTACATCATCCTGAGATGGATTTGGATATACTTTCAATGATCTATGCTTACTCGGTTTCTCTGGAAGATCAGTACTAATCAGATCGGTAATATAGATCTGATCCAAACTATCTGCGTAGAAATTTAAGCCACTTATGATTTGCCCATCCTCTTCAATAGTAAAATAATGGGTTTCAGCCATAGGCAATCCAGGAATGTCAACATGCAATTTATAATTGCCGGGAGGAATATTGCTGAACAAATAATTACCTAAAATGTCAGTGCTGGTGCAAACTATAGGTTCAGTATTGGAGGTGTCCTTTTCTACTATTATTGGAATACCCGGTATAGGATCGCTCTGAAGATTATTTTTTACAATATCTCGATAATACACTCCTCCAGCAACTGCTACTTCAAATCCACTGAAATCATAACCAATCAAATTGATCACAGAGCTTGCCTCCGTATTGCAACCAACAGCAAAAATTTCTGCCGATTCCCAATCCGGAACTTCATTAGTGTAAAGAGGAATAATTTCAGGATGCTCTACCATATCAGGCATTGCTTTGATTTGATATAATCCTTGGGCAAAAGTAAATACATATTCACCATTTTCATTGGTATATTCATTGCCACTTAGTTCAAATTCACCTGACTCAACGCTCCATTTATACGCCATCACAGCAATGTTTGCAAGGATTTCGCCAGCGAAATTTACGATGCCATCCACCGTTCCTGAAATTTCAGAAATATTGATCATTTGACTGGCATTATTGGCCCCGCAAACGCCTGTCCCTAGCAACGAAACATAATATTCTTGTGCAACATTAAATCTTATACTTATTGAATTGGGATCATTGAGAGAACCATCAATTATTTCATAACCTTCGTTTGGAGAAATTTCCCATGTAGAAGGTAATGCCGCTTCGCAGCCATTTTCGCTCACATGAATATAACCATCACTAATATTCACAAAGCTAAATTCTCCTCCTGCACAATCCCCAAATTCTGTATTGGAGCTGAGGAAGGAGGTATTGGCATTTTCTTCTGCACCACTCACATAAATTGCTGAAACCATCGATGAAATTGCACTACATGAGTTTTCTGCGGATATTTTAGCATTGACCGTATTTTCAGTCCCGTCAAATGCCATAAGATTACATGAAATGTTCTCTAGTGTGTAATTGAATTCAGATGGAGGTGGATGATTAAAAATCATAGCTGGAAGTCCATCACTGAAGTTAACAGTATACACAGTTGAAGGATCATTGTTTTCCCAGTTGCTTAGCAACATGGTTATTTCATCACCTTGGCAATAATTGTTGGAATTCTCAGCCGGAGTCATTGTAATTGATGGACTGGAAAGTATTTCCAAAACGTAGTTATAAGTAATTTCACAATTATATAATCCAATGCCAGTGATATTAATTGAGTAATTAGACTCATTTTCATAAACATGATATATGTTTAACAAGGGCAAGTCAAATATGCTTTGTTCTCCATCGCCCCAATCAATAACAATCGAGCTAATTTCATCACCATATCCAGTGTAATATGCAGAAAACTCAAAAAGTCCGTCACCTAATGGATCGCACAAACTAATAGTACTTCCATTATCAAGTTGATTGATAGAAGGCACTATGTCTATTAAGTTACAATCCATAATACATGAATCATCATTGGTATTAGCAATTGGATCATAATTTAATGCGTTCTCATTTGTACAACCGTAATAAATGCATGAGCCATTATCGACTTCAGCCTCTGGATTGTAATTGTTTGCTTCCGAATCAGTGCAGCCTTCCACAGGTGCATAAGTACAAGTTCCATTTTCATTATTAGCATCAACATTGAAATTCTCTGCTAATGGATCAGTGCATCCGCTAATTATGCAAGTGCCATTATCTACTTCTGCTGTTTGATCATAATTATCAGCCAATTGATTAGTACAACCTTCCACAGGAGGATATGTACAATTTCCATTTTCATTATTAGCATCAACATTGTAATTCTCTGCTAATGGATCAGTGCATCCGCTAATTATGCAAGTGCCGTTATCTGCTTCTGCCTCTGGATTGTAGTTATCAGCCAATTGATTAGTACAACCTTCCACAGGAGGATATGTACAAGTTCCATTTTCATTATTAGCATCAACATTGTAATTCTCTGCTAATGGATCAGTGCATCCGCTAATTATGCAAGTGCC
>JBDNHP010000294.1:0-4297 GCA_041688765.1 Flavobacteriales bacterium | reverse complement strand
GCAAGATTGCTGCCCACAATACACGATCACTCGTACTTGGACTGCTACAGATTGTACCGGTAACGTAACAGTAATCGAACAAGTAGTTTCCTTCGAAGAACTAGGATTTGGTGCGCCAAATATCCCAGCGCTTGAAGAGGCTCAAGAAGCAGTTAGCAAAGCTCCATCTGACGAAGTTAGAATGGTTGCTTTCCCTAACCCAGCTTTCGACAATGCTTACATTGAATTCAACCTCATCGAGAACGAACGTGCAACACTTGAAGTGTTTGACTTGAACGGAAACTTGATTGAAGTTCTATTCAACCAGGAAGTTCAAAAAGGTCAGGAATACCGTGTGGTATTCAATGCTGAGAAGCATGCTGAAGGAATGTACTTCTACCGTTTAACTACTCCAACTATTTCTAAGACCTCAAGGATTCTTATCCACAAGTAATCTTAGATAGACTAATAATGAAACCCTCCGCGAAAGCGGGGGGTTTCTTGTTTTAAACCAAAAGATTCGGTTTCAAACAAAAATTTGGTTAATGTAAAGTGGGAGTTAAATTCACTTACATTTAAGATTCCTTGCAAGGAACAAATACTCTAAAATGAAGACATTTATTGTCTTATTGATTTTTGTTCTGCATCTGAGTTCGGCTCAGACTCAGTCGTTTGTCGATATAACTCTAAGCTCTGGTATCATTCACAAATATAACGGAACTTTTGGCTCTGGAATCAGTTTTATGGATTGGGATAAAGATGGTTGGCCAGATTTGAGTTATTGCAATAAAAACGCCCATCCACAATTCTATCATAACGAGAATGGAAGTTTTGTACAAGTTCCTCATTTCATTACAAACAACGGAAATATGCGTAGTTTGCTATGGGTAGATTATGATAATGATGGAGACTACGATATTTCTGTTAGCAGGCATAATGGTTTATTTAAATTGTATAGAAATGACAATTTCGTTTTTACTGATGTAAGTCTCCTAAGCGGCTTTCCCATCCAAAATTATTTGAGCTATGCACATACTTGGGCCGACTACGACAGAGATGGTGATTTAGATGTGTATTTAGGCATTTATGACGAAACACCTGGAGTAGTTAATCTTCTCCTTCGAAACAATGGAGACGGTACATTTTCTGAAGTCGCAACACAAGCTGGGGTAAACAATGGAAGTAAATTCTCTTTTATGGGTGCCTGGGTTGATATTAACCGGGATCTTTGGCCAGATCTCTATGTGATTAACGACAAATATTACCCAAACGCTTTATACATTAATAATGGAGATGGCACATTTACTGATATTTCAAATGAATCAGAGGCAGGCCTTATTACTAATCCGATGACCGCAACCATCGACGACTACGACCATGATTTGGATCTAGACATCTACATGACAAATACCAATATTGGGAACACGCTGCTAAACAATGATGGCTTTGGTGGAATGACAGAACTTGCTGATGAAGCTGGGGTGCAAGTTTTTGATACAAGTTGGGGCGCACTATTTAGCGATTTTAATCATGATATGTGGCCAGATTTGTTAGTTACAACAGGTAATCAAGGCATGGCCCAAACACCTGACCGATTATTTATCAATAATCAAAACGGTACATTCACACATTCTCAACAACTATTTCCAAGCCCTAATAACAATAGCTATTGTCCGGTAGAAGCAGACTATGATAATGACGGTGATAATGATGTTGCTATTCTTTGTGCAATGGGCCATTTAAGTCAATTTTTTAGAAATGATCTCGCCACTGGCAATCATATTAAAATAAATCTCGAAAGTACGTTAAGTGCACCGAACGGAATAGGTTCATGGATAGACGTATTTGTGGATGGAATCCAACAAAGTAGATATACTTTTTGCGGAGAAAATTATCTCGGTCAAAACTCGCAATATGAGCTTTTCGCTTTAGCTGAAAATAATCAAGCTGATTCTATCATAATATCTTGGTTAAGCGGCCATCAAGATAAATTTTACAATGTTGAAGCTAACCAATGCATTTCTATCATTGAAGGCTCATCGCTTCAGTATGAAATCCCTTTTGATGGAGAGTTTGCAGTTTGTTCAGGGGAATTAATTACCCTTGATGGCGGAGAATTCGAATCACATCTTTGGAACACTGGACATACCGGACAATTCTTAGAAGTTAGCACAACAGGTGAGTATTTTGTGCAGGTTCAAAATACCGAAGGCTTCACTATCGAATCTAATATGATCAGCCTTGAATTCATTGATGCACCCCAAATAAATGCATCTATTGAGCATGCTCTATGTTATGGTGACAGTAGCGGTATAATTTCACTCGACATACAAGGACTAAACGCGCCTTTCGAAATAATGTGGAATAACGGTGCAAACAGCGAAATATTGACAAATCTTGTCGCCGGAATTTATGAAGTTACAATATCAAATAACATTGGATGCCAGAATTCGAACAGCTTTGAGATTTCGCAACCTTTAGAATCGTTAAATGTTTCGGTCGACAGCGGCAATGAAACTGAAAATGGCAATGCTTATATTTATCTTAACATACTAGGTGGCTCTCCCCCATACGAAGTATTCTGGACCGACTATACATTGCAGGGTGATTCTCTCCACTCATTGACTTCAGGAATTTATTTAGCATACGTTTTGGATGCTAATGGCTGCGACCATATTGTAGAAGTTTACATTTATAATGAGATACAAGAGGAGGCTGGCGATTATGAAGAAATGAATGATCATACTCATGACTCGGATAACAGCCTTAACATGGATAATCTTCAGTTACTATCGGACTATCAGAAAAATTGGGAACAAATTTTGCTTTTCAATACAGCCGGGCAATTGTTACATAAATGCTACAATTGCGCAGTTCAGGATTTGCTTTTAAATTCAAATAGCTACGGAATATATATTCTTGAGTTAAAACAAGCAGAAGTAATTCTTCGAAACAAAATTCAGCTCTTAAAACATTAAAATCACAAACGCTCAATAACCATAGCTGAAGCTCCACCCCCACCATTGCAAATACCTGCAGCACCGAAGCGGGCATTATTCTGCTGAAGTACATGAATTAATGTAACAATAATTCTGCTGCCTGAATTACCAAGCGGATGACCAAGCGAAACTGCTCCACCGTTTACATTTACTTTGGCAGGATCAAGTTTAAGTTCTCTATTATTTGCGATGCTAACAACGCTAAATGCTTCGTTGATTTCCCAAAAATCAATATCACTAACCTTCATCCCAACCTTATCTAATGCTTTTGGAATTGCCAATGACGGTGCTGTTGTGAACCATTCAGGGGCTTGGGCGGCATCAGCATAAGAAACTATACGAGCTATAGGTTTCAAGCCTAATTCCTCCGCTTTTTCCTTGCTTATGAGAACTAATGCAGAAGCTCCATCATTAAGTGTGGAAGCGTTTGCTGCGGTTACCGTACCCTCTTTGTCAAATACAGGAGACAATTGTGGGATTTTATCAATCTTAACATTGCTGTATTCCTCATCATGATTAATCACAATTGGATCACCTTTGCGTTGAGGTACAACAACCTCGGCAATTTCTGAATTAAAACGGCCTTCTTTCCAAGCTTCAGCAGATCGTCTATAACTTTCAATAGCAAAAGCATCTTGATCTTCGCGAGTAATATTTTTCTCTTTAGCGCAAAGCTCAGCGCAATTACCCATGTGAACTTTATTGTAAACATCCGTCAATCCATCCTTTACCATGCCGTCAATCAATTTAAGATCTCCGAGCTTAATTCCAGTTCTTCCTTTATCGAGATAGTGAGGAACACTGCTCATGTTTTCCATTCCTCCAGAAACAACTATATCATTATCTCCGCATCGGATTGATTGAGCCGCCAGCATAATTGATTTCATTCCTGAAGCACAAACTTTATTAACCGTAGTTGAAGGCACCTTATCTCCTAATCCGGCCTTTATGGCAGCCTGTCGAGCAGGTGCTTGACCAAGATTTGCTTGCAACACATTCCCCATATACACTTCCTGAACCATTTCCGGTTTTATACCTGCGCGTTCAACAGCTGCCTTAATGGCAGTTGCCCCTAAGTCTGTAGCATGAACGCCAGACAAAACACCTAAAAATGATCCTATTGGAGTGCGCACAGCGCTGAGAATGTATACCTCTTTCATTGTTATTCTTGCTTAATTAATGCCGCAATTTAAGCAATCGCTTCATTGGCTATGTGCCAAAACACTTATCCTAAGAATGCTCAAATCATTGCAACATCAAGTATATGCTTCCACACAACTAATAATCAACACGATACATAAAACGGTAAATTCACAAAT
>JBDNHP010000293.1:0-2657 GCA_041688765.1 Flavobacteriales bacterium | reverse complement strand
TGGCGCGCATGAAGGTAAAAGAATGACCGATCATCAATGGATAAATGTAGGATTAGCTATTCATCATCCAATTGTATTACTTGGTGGAAAAGAAGATGTTTCTTCCGCCAACATAATTGCGAAGGCCCTTGAAAAGAAGAGTGTCAATTTTTGCAATCAACTGAGTCTGCATGGCTCAGCAACTGTAATAAAAAATGCAGAACTAGTTTTGAGTGGCGATACTGGAATGATGCATATAGCTTCTGCTTTTCAAAAAAAAATAATTTCCCTTTGGGGATGTACGGTGCCTCAATTCGGCATGTATCCTTACAGAGCTCATGAGGCATCAGTAATGTTAGAACCAGACGCTCATCCTAAAAGGCCCTGTTCCAAACTTGGCGATAAGTGCAAATACGGAATGGAATCAAGGTGTATTACAGGAATTAACAATGATAAAATTATTCGGGAAGTTGAACGACTTCTTAAGGTTTGATAAAAAGCGCCTTCAATTCAGTTGCTTCTTCAGGCTTCATTTTGCCCGCCAGTATTAATGATAATTGCTTACGTCTCAAGGCCCCGTCAAATCGTTTAATTTCCAATTCTGTTTCGGGAATGAGCTCAGGTACATGAATAGCTGAACCCAATTGATCAACGGCAACAAAAGTATAAATAGCCTCATTGCACTTTTTTAATTTTCCGCTGGCATGATCTTCAACAAACACATCCAAATAAACTTCCATCGAACTGCTGAAAGCTCTGGAAACCTTGCTTTCTATACTTACTATATCACCTAATTTTATTGGCTGATCAAATGAAACGTTGTTTACGGCAGCGGTAACAACTACTCTCTTGCAATGGCGATGCGCACTGATTGCCGCATTGATGTCCATCCAACTTAGTAATTGTCCTCCCATTAAATTACCCAAAGTATTGGTATCGTTGGGTAGAACGATTCTGGAACTTGAAGCAAAAGTTTCAGAGGCTTTTTTAGACTGTCTCATGATGGTGCAAAGATAAGCTGATGATGCTAACTTGCGCATGTTCCTCATCATTCATCAGAAGACAAATGACATTGCTTTTTATTTCACAGCTTGACCTAAAAGCTTTACATATTATTTTCGTAATAACATGGTTTGCCGGGCTTTTCTATATGTTCCGCCTCTTTGTTTACTATGCAGAATCCGAAAAACTGGGAAAAACTGAATCTGAAATTCTTAAAAAACAGTACTTGATAATGATGAAAAGGCTTTGGTATATCATTACCTGGCCTTCTATGATCCTTACCTCCATTTTTGGCTTTGGGATGATTATCGATATGCCTCAATGGCTGGATAATTCATTTATGCATGTAAAGCTGGGTTTCGTGGCGTTGTTGTATTTATATCAAATTTGGGGACAATGGGTATTGAACAGAATCATTTCAGGAACTGTTCCCTATTCATCCCAACAATTCCGATTGTTGAATGAGATTCCTACTATAATTCTGATTGCCGTAGTTTTTATCATCGTTAAAAAAGACAGTTTGAATTGGATTTGGGGTGTTGCTGGAATTATGGGTGTTGCGATAGCGGTTATTCTTGCTACTAGATTGTATAAATCCTATCGCATGAAAAAGTGAAAATATGCTCAATCCCGGCGAAAAAGCCCCAGATTTTAATCTCCAAGATCAACACGGAAACCTTATCAATCTTTATTCAATTCTTCAATCAAAAAAAGCAGTCGTCTATTTTTATCCTAAAGATGAAACTCCCGGATGCACTGCAGAAGCCTGTTCATTCCGCGACAATTATGAAGACTTCAAAGTGCTCGGTGCCGAAGTTATTGGAATAAGCAGGGATAGTGGCAAAGCGCACAATAGTTTTGCCTCTAACCACCAATTGCCTTTTACGCTACTTTCTGATCCAGGAGGAAAAGCGGCCAAGTCTTTTAAAGTACCTAAAACTTTAGGCATCATTCCGGGACGTGTAACATACGTGATTGATCAAAATCACACCATCCTTTCTTCTTTCAATTCTCAGTTTAATGCATTGTTGCATATTCAAGAAGCGCTAAAAGCACTCAAGGCCTGATTATTTGGTGCGCATACCATCTGTCTTCTAAAGGCTCAGCTACAGTGCAATTAGCTTGATAAAACTTTTGATAGCCTACACACCTGCCCTCCACCTACCCATTCTTTAACATTCTAAATTCGTTCAAATAGAAAACAAAAAGGTCGGCTCAATGAGCCGACCTTTTATATTGTCAGATGCTAGGATTACTTAGTAACCACCAGACGCTCAACTTTAACCTTGTTCTGACCAGTGAGCATAATCATGTAGATGCCGCTTGGCAGATCATCAACACGAACCTCACGGCGATACTGAAGGCCAGCTTCGAGCATTCCTTGGTACACTGTACCTACTTCATTTCCTTGCATATCGAAGATTTTCAACTCAGCAGTTGTAGATTTCTCTGAACCAAACTCGATCCATGCATTTTCCATTGCAGGGTTCGGGTAAATTCTGGTGATAGAGATATCGCCTTTGCTGTTGTCAAATGCCTCTTCAAGCGCTGGGATATTTGGCGCACCAAATCCTAGTTCTTCGAAGGAAACTACTTGTTCGATTACTGTTACGTTACCGGTACAATCTGTAGCAGTCCAAGTACGAGTGATCGTGTATTGTGGGCAGCAATCTTGC
>JBDNHP010000292.1:0-6888 GCA_041688765.1 Flavobacteriales bacterium | reverse complement strand
TTCGATTACGATTTATAAAATCGTCTAAACCACTATCCAAGTGGCCAATAGCCTCTTGTATTGGAAGACGATTATTTACGGTAGAACGATGGATTCTGGCACCTCCGTATGTTTTTGATCCATCAGGAGAATCCACCAAGACCACCCATACATTGGGGTCTGTCATCCATTGTTCTTTAACAGTAATAATATTTTTGACCCCATGATTGAGCAGAACACTTCGGTGTCCTAGTGCAAAACGCATACATGCTTCACGGTCATCCACAGCTTTAAAAGCATGAATTCTCAGCTGTTTGGGCTCATTGCCAACAGCTTCAAACAGTTCTTCGCTATGCCTTAGTAATGACTTCATTCAAATCAAAATAGTATCTACCACTCTTTACCTGATTGCCAAGGAGAATAATTCTGGCAGCCTTGCTTGCAATAGCCCCTCCCATTATTACGTCTTCGGCCAATTGGGGCCAGGTTCTAATTTCCTTCCCAATCAAAGCCATGGAATATGTTCCTCGTTCGCTGGACTTTGTAAGATCAATAATTCTGAATAGTAACTCTTTAGGATTATTTTTCAAGCAATGTTCAATGTCTTTAATATCATCAATTAGTCCATGAAAAAGGGGTAAATTCTGATCCAGATCAAATCGTTCAACATCCAACATTCCTCTGTCGCTTGTTTCCATAATGACAGGTATACCCAGCTTTTTGGCAGCCATTCGAAGTTCGATCTTCATACTGAGACTATCACATTCATCAATAATGAGATCAAGCTTTCCGCCCTGAGTTATGAAAGAACCTAGATTTTGCGTGGTAACACCCGTTGGAAATCTAGTCAAATGGAGAAATGGATCTAGTTCCCAAATCTCCTGTGCGGCAATGTTAAGCTTTGAATCATTGAGTTGATGAATCCCGGCCCTAATTCTGTTGAGGTTTGTTAATCTGAGATCATCAAAATCTGCAATTCTAAGCTCTGCAAAACTTCGTTGCAAGGAGAGTATAAGAGCAGCCGATTGACCTACGGAGAGACCTACAATACCGATTCTTTTTTCAGATAGAAAACTCTGCTCTTCTCTGGTAATTTTGAAAAGATTTCTGGAAGTTCTGACTTCCGCAAAGTCCCTTTCATTTAAAACATGAATTAATCTTCCAGACCAAGGATAAAAAGCCCAAATCCCCTGCAATTTTAACTCAGAGCCTGAAATATATTGACTGACCTGATTTTGGATTTGTGGATCATCCTTAGAAAGATGCGGATTTCGACAGAGTACAAGATCATTTACTTGGAGAAGATACTGATCGAAAATAGCATTAACCTTACCTGAGATTTGCAATTCGTTAAAGCGTTCAAAATCTTCTGACGTACTGAGATTCAGTAATACAGGTGGGCTGCTATTATCCTTCTCACTTGGAAAATACATTTTGCTGCGCTTCAATTGGCTAATCAAGGAAAGTTAAGTCCACAAGCCAAGTTGATTATTTGAAACCCAAAAAGTTTTCAACATCCATTAGTGGGGCATTAAATAATCATAAACACCTCATTTCTATCCACTTATCATATTTTTTAGCTGCATGCAGAGTATTTTTTTGGAAACGATAACCGTTTGAATGTAACCTTGTTAAGGTGTTGGCGTAATAAGAAGACGAAAACAGTTTCAAAGATGAGATCAAATACGAGCAAGCCCACAGTCCTTTACCTCGATGACGAGGTTGAAAATTTGGAAACATTCTCTGCGAATTTCCGAAGGAAGTATCATGTTATAACTACCGATTCTCCCATAGAAGCTTACAATTTTTTACAAGATGGCGGGGTAGATATCGTGATAGCCGATCAAAACATGCCTGCTATGAGCGGCATAGAGTTTCTGGAAACAGTAGCTAATGAATTTCCGGAAGCAGAACGCATTTTACTCACTGGTTATACCGAAATGGTTTCAGTTGTTGAGGCTGTAAATAAAGGAAAACTATTCAGAATTTTGACCAAGCCTTTTAATCTGGAAGAGATCAGTAAAGTGATTGTTGATGCCTCAAAAATGATATCGGCGAGAATAGAAACGAACGATACTATTGAAACACTTCGCAGGCAAAATCAGCAGTTTGAATTCTTGCTTCGTCAGCGTTTGCTATCCTAAAAACTCAATTAAGGTTCACTTTCATTTCACCTGATTTCATTTTGCGGTACTCACCGGCTAGTCTGCCCATTAGCTTTCCAAAAAGCTCCATTGCTTCTTCCGTTTCGGGGGTCACTTCAGCTTTTCTCAGCCGGAGCACCATCAATCCATACAAAGCAGTAAGACAGGCTTCCACGTCGTTATTTAAAGCCACACCAGCTTTTTGAACGTATTCTGCAATGACCGGTTTAGCTTCTTTAAACACTGCGAGATAGGAGGCATCTTCAAGAATCCCGATGAGAGTTTGATGTAAAAAAACCATTTCGGTAAGGATTTCTCTAACGTCCAAAATATGTCCTCTTTTCTCTAAGCCTTGCCTTTTCATACTTTTTGCCAAATCATGAAACCACACGAGTTCCACTTCCTGTTGTTCAGGATTGGTAACAAAGCTTTCGACAAATCTTCCTATTACATCCAAATCAAATGCCGCTGCCCTTAGCAGATCTTCCATTTGCCATACGTACAGAACATATTCTGCTATGTTCTGAGCTTTTTTTTGTTCTGCAATCGAAGGGGTCATTCCTGCTTTACGCTATTGAGTTCAGCTTCGTACTCCTGATTTAAGCCGGCAGTTACCTGTTTAGTTACATCGAGGGTTTGTTTAGAATAGAGAACCGAGCCCCCTTGTTGAACATTGAGCACTACGTCAATTCCGTTCTCTTCGCTAAATTTCGTTAAATAAAACTGAACACGATTAAAAAAATCCTTTTGTGTTTCAGCAGCCATATCAGCTTGTCTTCTGCCTTCTTTTTCCTGCAATTCCTGGATTTTCTGGTCTAAAGCAGCTAATTCTGACTCTGCCAGGTCCACATCTGCTTGGGAAGTAAATCCACCAGATTCCGCTTTCTGCATGAGTTCCATATAGCGTTCCTGAGCAGACTGAATCTCGCGATCAATTTTATTTTGACTGCTCTGACCTTTTTCAATCAACTCGTCTTCTTTATCCTGCAAATACTTGTAGTTGGCGTTAATAGAATCACCTAATACATACGCTACAATTATTCCAGGTTTCAGGTCGGTTGTAACTGAATCTGAGTTGAGAATAAGGGCTGAATCAGCATCATCTTGTTTATTTCCTCCATCACGAGTAAAAAGATACGCAACTGCTGCAATCAACAAAATATTAAGTACTAAGGAAATTTTTGCAATCATTCTTGTAATCGATTGTATGAGCGATGAAAATCTTCTCTCATTTCCAAAAACCTTTCCATCACAGATTGTAGGAAATCGTCATTGAGAAGGCTTTTAATTCCTTCGAGACCTTGAACATCCATTTCGCCGACTTTGTATGTCTGTTCAAATTGGCCTATTTCGATTTTGACAATATACTTCCCGTTCCACTGAAAAACAGTGATTTTCAAATTTGGGTGCGGGATTTCGGCGATTGAGCGCATTTTAACTAACCTTTTCGGATTCAAAGATACGAAATGTCTATCGACCCTAATCAAAGAACTATTTAGACTTCTTTTTATGATAAATATTGAGATTTTCATTAAACTTTTGGACCCTTTGTTTGTCCTAGGTTGTTGATCCTATTACATGCTGAAAAATATTCTTTTTATACTCCTATCATTTCCATTGCTCATTCAAGCGCAACCTTTCAATGATGGAATAGTTAGGGGAAGACTTGTTAGTGCCAAGAGCGCTCAATCAATCCCTTTCGCTACCGTTTCACTTCATCAAATGAATGATTCAAGCTTGATAAGCGGTGCACTTACAGATGATGATGGCAAATTTAAAATGGATGGGTTAATGCCCGGACTTTATTTTCTGAAAATTCATTGTTTAGGCTTTAAAAGTAAGCAGTTTGAAAGCTTCATGCTTGGAGGAAAAGAGGGCAAAGACAAGGATTTTGGTGATTTAAAAGTGGAAGAAGATGTTCGATTACTTGAAGCGGCTGAAATAGCTGTGGAAAGGGATTTGATGACGTTAGCCCCTGATCGCAAAATTTTTCAGGTTGCGGATAATGCTGCCATGCAAGGTGCTTCAGCCAATGAAGTATTGGAGCAATTGCCATCGGTAGAAATATCCATTGACGGACTTATTAGCTTGAGAGGAAATCCAAATGTTAGCATTTTGATTGATGGCAGGCCTTCAGCGCTCAGCGGCAGCGGAAGACAAGCATCTCTTGAAGAGCTTCCTGCTTCCATGATCGAACGCGTAGAGATTATAACGCAGCCCGGAGCACGTTTTGATCCAGATGGAATGGCGGGAATCATTAATATAGTTTTAAAGAAAAATAAGCTTGAAGGCTTAAATGGCTCAGTGAGATATACTATAGCAAGCTCCAATAACCACGATGGTTCAGTAAGTTTGAATTATAAGACCGGGATTTGGAATTTAAGTTCTTCTTTGGGCGGGCGCTATAACAATCGTTTCATGAGTGGCATTAGCGCTAGGAGCAATTTTTTAGAAAGTACCACTTTGCTTGATCAAAATAGTTACGGAAATGCGCTCAATCAGAATTTAAATGGCCGACTAGGAGCTGAAGTTAGGCTACCCAAAGGACATTCCATCGCTGCTGATATTAGTGGAAATTTCAGAATTGGAGAGGAAGAAGATTCACTATACACACTGACTACAGACAGCAATATATCACTCTTGAGCAGGTATACCCGATTGACAGAAGAAAATGACGAACGCAGCGGATTAGATTTTGGAATGAATTGGATTCAAGATAATGGGAATCAAAAACCAAAAAATAGCGCATCATTCCGATATGGACATGGCAAGTCGGTTTCGGAAAGTGATTTTTTTCAAAAGTATGCTGAGGGCGATGCGATTAACACCAGGGAAGCCAGCAAAAGCGAGGGAAATAATACCGTTTTCACAGGGCAATATGATCATGAACGCTTTTTAAAGAAGGATTATAAGTTAGAAGCAGGGTTAAAAAGCACATATAGAATGATTGATGATGACTTCAATTATTTTTTAGAAAATACATTTTCACTTCCAGATTCACTCGATGAGAATCGAAGTAATCGTTTTTTGTTTGAAGAAACCATACTTGCGGCTTACACCCAAGCCTCGGCAAGAAAAGGTGCCTGGGATGCACAACTCGGTTTGCGATTGGAACAAGCCCTCACGCAGTCTGAACTATTAACTACAAATGAAACTTTCAAAAATGATTACCTAAGCTTATTTCCTTCCCTTTTTATAAATCGGGCTCTTGATGATAAACGTACAGTGGGCTTTAGTTACACACGTCGAATTAATCGTCCGGGAACCAGAGAAATCAATCCTTTTCCATCCTATTCCGATCCCTTGAATTTATCGAAAGGCAATCCATTTTTGCAACCTGAATACGCCCATTCCATTGAATTCACATTTCAGAGTAGTGGAGATAAATCGAGTATTTCGGGAACAGCTTATGGTAGAGGCGTGTACGATGTGGTTCGCAGATTCAGAACAGTAGATACCCTCGGTATTTCGACTACCACATTTGAGAATATGGCCCGGTCTTGGAACACCGGTCTCGAAGTAATTTGGCAATGGAGACCTGCGAAATCAGTAAAATTGAGTCAGACTTTTAATGCTTTCAGAATGACATCAGACGGATCGAATTTAGAGAGCAATTTAAATGTTGACGCCTTCGCTTGGTCATACCAATTAATGGGTAGTTGGGATATTAAAAAGACTTGGCAGTCGCAAATAAGCGGAAATTATCGTTCGGGACAAGAAATGGTTCAAAACACTATTTTGCCAATATATTCGATAGATGCTACTTTAAAGAAGTCTTTTCTTGCTGATAAATTAAGCTTTACGTTAAGAGTGACCGACATTTTTGACACCCGTGAATTCAGGATGAAAGGAGTGGGCAATAATTTCAGTCAACAAAGTGAGCGAAAACGACAAAGTAGATTTATTAATTTGAGCATCAGTTATGCCTTTGGCAAATTAGAAGAAAGAAAGGCTGGCGTTAAACGGGGGAGTCGTGGAGAAGAAGGTGGTGGAATGAACGATATGCCAGATATGTAATATTAACAATTCAATTAATTGTTTTTTCGACAAATAATTGATAAATGAATTATTACTTTCTTTAAACTGTGTTTCCCTTGGCATCCAATTCTTTCAATTTGGTGGCAATTAATATAGCAATGATTGTTGATGTACAGGCCACAATGCCAACCCATCCATAGTTTTCAAGCGGAAGTCCGGGTGATTGTTGGATAACAATTGAACCGCCAACCACTGAAGCCAGACCTGATCCCAAAGACATTACGGAAGAATTAAGACTGAGAAATCCTCCTCTGTTCTCTGGCTTTACCACAGATGTAAGTAATGTATTTGCGGGAATCATTCTTCCTCCAACTAAAACGAAGAAAAATGCTACCACAATTAACACAATCCACACTTCAGTTTGAGCTAAGTGAGTAATTATTAAAGTTGGAAACAAGCTCAAGACAGCAGCAATAAAAAAAACTTTTTTTCGACCAAATTTATCCACTGCAATGCCAAGTAAAGGTGAAGTAATTGCAGTACATGCGCCTCCTACAAGATAGATATATGGAATTTGATGCTGAGTAAAACCCACATTATTGATTAAATATGGGGTAAGGAAAGGAATTATGGAGAATTGACCTAAGACCAACAGCAATGAAAAAAGTAAGGCGAGTTGTTGATTAGGTAAAGCTGCCGCATTCTTAATAGATTTTAAAGGCCCTGGCCTTACATTTCCGCTTTTAATATGCGATGTAATTGAAGGAATGGCGAACCAGATCATGAC
>JBDNHP010000291.1:0-5832 GCA_041688765.1 Flavobacteriales bacterium | reverse complement strand
TTTGCCATTATTATGGTTATTGTAGTTGGTACGCTTTTAGCCCTGGTTTCTATGGGTTTGAAAGACAAACAAAACCAAAATGCTGAGAATAAAAAACGCATGGATATTCTCGGCGCAATAAAGGTTGAAGCAACTAGAGAAAATGCTGCTCAGATTTTTGAGCAATATGTAAAAGAAGCTTATGTGATCAATTTTGAAGGTAATAAAGTTGATGGCGATATTTCGGCTTTTACGGTTGACATTCAAAAGGATTATCGCGATCGCGAACTTGCTGAAGAGAATAAGTATTTTCCAGTTTACAAATGTGAGAAGGATGGCAAAACATTATATGTTGTTCCAATGGTTGGGAAAGGGCTTTGGGGACCAATTTGGGGTTTTATAGCATTGGAAAGTGACTATAAAACGATATTTGGAGCGAAGTTTGATCATAAATCAGAAACGCCCGGACTTGGCGCTGAAATCAATCAGCCCGAATTTCAAAAAAGATTCACAGAAGTTTATGGTCAGAGGATTGTTGATTCAAGTTCCAAAAAGTACTTTGAAATTCTAAAGGGTGGTAGTGTACCTGTATCAAAAAATCAGGTTGATGGAATTACTGGTGGCACTATAACCAGCAAAGGTGTTGAAGAAATGATTAACCGTACCTTTATTATCTATTTCAACCATTTTTCAGGATTGCAGTCTGTTACCAACTAATAAACAGGAGTTATTTATGAGCACAGCAACAACAGAAATAAAAGTTCCAAAAGAAGGGCTTTTTTCTAAAAAGAATAAAAAACTCATTACTGATCCACTCAATGACTCAAATCCGATTACCGTGCAGGTACTAGGTATTTGTTCAGCTCTTGCTATAACAGTTCAAGTTCAGCAAGCGGTAATGATGTCACTTTCAGTAATTGTTGTAATAATGGCAGGTAATGTCATTATCTCAATGTTGAGAAATGTAATTCCTGATCGTATCAGAATTATTGTTCAGCTTG
The DNA here is from genome assembly GCA_041688765.1 of Flavobacteriales bacterium. Classification (GTDB taxonomy): domain Bacteria; phylum Bacteroidota; class Bacteroidia; order Flavobacteriales_D; family Sanyastnellaceae; genus JBDNHP01. The sequence goes on along the minus strand of JBDNHP010000291.1, from coordinate 4,852 downwards.
TAGTCGTAGCTGCACTAGTAATTATTGTAAATGAAGTACTTAAAGCTTTTGTCCCTGATATTTCTGAAAAGCTTTCTGTATTTGTTGGATTGATTATTACGAACTGCATATTGATGGGACGTCTCGAGGCATTTGCATTAGGCAATAGACCTGGGCCATCTTTACTAGACGGATTGGGTAATGGATTAGGCTACGCATGGATCCTTCTTGCTGTTGCCGTAGTGCGTGAAATATTTGGCTCTGGGGCGATTAGTTTCCCTGGCATTGGTCAAATAAAATTTATACCTGCATCATTTTTTGAGGCTGGATACATGAATAATAATCTTATGATTTTACCTCCAATGGCTCTTGTTGTTGTAGGTATCATAATTTGGATTCAGCGCAGTAAGAATACCAAACTCGTAGAAAAAGCTTAAGAACTTAACAAAATGGAATCATTAAATATTTTCCTAAAAGGTGTTTTTATTGAGAACATGATTTTCGCCTATTTCTTAGGTATGTGTTCTTATCTCGCGGTATCAAAAACAGTTAAAACAGCTGTTGGTCTAGGTGCGGCCGTTATTTTTGTGCTCGGAATTACAATCCCGGTAAATTATCTGCTAGAAAACTACATTCTAAAAGAAGGTGCATTAGTTTGGCTTGACCCTTCTTATGCTGCCATTGACCTTAGCTTCCTTAGCTTCATCATGTTTATTGCCGTGATTGCAGCTATAGTTCACTTAGTTGAAATGGTTGTTGAGAAATTTGCACCTGCTTTGTATGGAGCTCTAGGAATATTATTGCCTCTTATTGCAGTTAACTGTTCAATTCTTGGGGGTGCACTTTTTATGCAAGAACGTCAATACACCTCAATCGGAGATGCAACCGTATTTGGATTAGGTTCCGGGGTGGGTTGGTTTTTAGCAATTGTTGCAATTGCTGCCATCCGAGAAAAGCTTCGATATTCTAATGTGCCCGCACCGCTTCGCGGTCTCGGCATAACATTTATAATTACCGGTCTCATGGGTATAGCATTCATGAGTTTCATGGGAATCACAATTTGATACGAACGAAGAAAGATTAAACCAAATGGGACTTACACTCGTTATTACACTCGTAGTATTCCTGCTGATCACTTTAATATTGGTTGGATTGCTTCTTTATGCGAAAGCAAAACTATCACCATCAGGGGCTGTAAAAATTGAAATTAATGGTGAAAAAACCATTGAAGTTGGAGCAGGAAGTACTCTGCTATCTACATTAGGAGCTGCTAAAATATTCCTTCCTTCTGCTTGCGGTGGCGGCGGTACTTGCGCTATGTGCAAATGTCAGGTGCTTGAAGGTGGCGGCGAAATTCTACCCACTGAAGTACCTTATTTCAGCAGAAAAGAAATTGCTGCTAAATGGCGCTTAGGATGCCAGGTTAAAGTAAAGCAGAGCATGAAAATTCATGTTCCTGAAGAAATATTTGGTATTAAAAAGTGGGAGTGTACGGTAGTTTCAAACTACAACGTAGCGTCATTTATTAAGGAATTCGTCGTTAGACTTCCCGAAGGTGAATCACTTCATTTTGAAGCTGGCGGTTATATTCAAATTGACGTCCCTGCTATTCAAGTTGATTTCAAAGACATCGACATCACTGCTCACCCAAAACTCGGAAAAAAACCAGATGAATTTAAAGCAGAATGGGATAAGTTTGGTCTGTGGTCTTTAAAAATGAAAAATCCTGAACCAATTTTCAGGGCTTATTCCATGGCTAATCACCCGGCTGAAGGTAACATCATCATTCTAAATATTCGTATTGCCACTCCACCATGGGATCGTGCCCGCAATGCTTGGATGGATGTTAATCCCGGAATCTGTTCCTCTTTCGTTTTCGGTTGTAAACCGGGCGATAAAGCAACAATTTCAGGTCCTTACGGTGAATTCTTCATCAAAGAGACTGAAGCTGAGATGGTTTATATTGGCGGAGGTGCCGGTATGGCTCCTTTACGCTCTCATATCTTCCACCTTTTTCACACCCTTAAAAGCGGACGAAAAGTATCATACTGGTATGGCGGCCGATCTAGAAGAGAGTTATTCTATGTAGACGATTTTAGAGCTATTGAAAAAGACTTCCCTAATTTTAGATTCCATGTCGTTCTTTCTGAACCGCTACCTGAAGACAATTGGAAACCGTCAAAAGATATGAATGATAGGGAAGGTGACGGTTTTGTTGGATTCGTTCACCAAGCTTTTATCGATAACTATCTAAGTAAACATGATTCTCCTGAAGATATCGAGTTTTATTTCTGTGGGCCTCCTATGATGAACCAAGCGGTTATAAAAATGACTGATGAGTGGGGAATTCCTAAAGAGAATGTGGCATTCGATGATTTCGGAGGCTAAAAGATAAAATTGTGAAAATTAGGCTGTCGGAAGATGGCCTTTTTTTTTGAGTTGATTTTTGATCGCTGAAGAAATTGGAGGAATTTCAGCGGAAAATGGAGATAATTCTGGTTAAGTCCGAAATTTAGACACACCCAATAAATGCGTTAAATCCAATGCAGGTAAGGATTATAGTGATTATTTGAACATCGAGGCATGGGGTCCACCACTCCTCCTCCCCGGATTAAAGATACTATTCCTCCCGAATTAAGTCGTGCGGGTTACGTTTGTTTACGTTTAAAACTGTTACATCAACTACAATATCGCAATGTGCATAGAATCAATAATTTACAAATTGATCATGATCATAATCCCTATCTTTTCATTCCATCATCTCGAAAAAAAAAAATAAGCGGTTCCAAACGTGAGATTTTATTGCATAGGGAACATTCTGAGATATTAAAATATCAGAGCTAAATTGAAAACAAATTTCCGATTCATCCTGAAACAATAAAATAAAGCACATCATTTCGAATGTAATCCCCATTTTAATAGGCCTTTATGTTATTCGCCTTTAAATCACGATTTTTGACGTATGAAGAATCTTCCTTTTTTCCTTTTGATCGTTATACTTGCTGCTTGTGACGATGATAACAAGAAAGCAGAAAACCCAGTTTTTCCTCATCGTACTATTAGTGGAGAGGCACAAGGCACAACCTATACTATAACTTATGTTGGTGATTCTGCAGACCACAAATTAGCGGTTGATAGTATGTTGGTTTTGTTCGATCAGGATTTGTCACTTTGGGTGGAGAATTCGTTGATAAATCAAATTAATAAATTTGACCGCACAGATACAGTGTTCACCTTCTATGATCAGGAGCGATTCTACTTTCCTTCCGTTTTTGAAATCAGTCGAGATATATGGAAAATCACTGATGGAGCTTTTGATCCAACAGTTTACCCACTTGTAGATTTATGGGGATTTGGCTTGAAAAACAGGGGAAATGTGAATCAAATCAGTATAGATTCAGCATTACAATTTGTAGGTTTTAAAGAGTCCAATATAGATATGCTAGATCTGCTTGAAGATGGTAGATATAAAGAAACTCAAATACGCAAAGGCAAGCCAGGGGTCCGATTAGATTTCAATGCGATTGCACAAGGCTATTCGATTGATCGACTTGCTGGAATTTTTAATGATCGCGGTTATGAGCATTATATGATTGAATTGGGTGGGGAGTTAATTTGCAAAGGCCAAAATCCGCAAGGCAAGCCTTGGACAATCGCCATTGATAAACCCGAAGACAATATCAACCGAGACCAGTTTCAAGCAGTACTTCAACCTGGAAACAAAGCATTAGCAACATCAGGAAGTTATCGCAAATACTATGAAATTAACGGCAAAAAGTATTGCCATGCCATCGATCCAAAAACGGGATATCCGGTAGATCACAATGTTTTGAGCGTGACAGTGCTCGCCAATTCTTGTGCCGAAGCAGACGCTTATGCTACAGCTTTTTTGGTGATGGGATTGGAAGGTATGAATGATTTTCTTGCAAACAACCCCGACTTAGGACTGGAAGTTTATGTGGTGTTTGATAATGGCGATGGTACGTTACAAACCCTTGTAAGTCCAGGATTTGAGCGACTATTGGTCAAATCAGACAGTTAATGTATGCTGTTTTGAGCCTGCTCAATTTCTGGTCTATCGCAATTTTTTTTTCATTTCGCTGTATCTTTTATAATATACCCTCATTATGGATATGTATCTAATCTCAGTGTATGCAGGTAATTGCCGGAAAGTATCATCAAAACACTACTGATCTCTTACAAGAGAAAGAGTGGATCGAAGCTGCCAAACAGCATCCTGGCGCTTTTAGACCTCTGTATGATAAGTATTACGAACCTGTTCTGCAATTCGTGTACAGAAGACTGAGCAGGATTGATGATGCTTATGATATCACTTCCCAAACATTTCTACAAGCCATTCAAAAGATTCAGGATTATGAATTTCGTGGATTGCCTTTTTCGAGCTGGTTGTACAGAATTGCTCTGAATGAGCTGAATGGATTTTTTAGAAAATCCGAAAAATTCAGAGCAGTAGTAATCGAAACTCCCGGCGTTGAATTGATGATCAAAGAAATGGGGTCGGAGGTAGACGAAGAGCAATTAACACAGATCATGAATAAGTTGCCTTTATTGGCTTCAGCTGACTTCCTCCTGATCGAAATGCGCTTCTTCGAATCTAAATCATTTAAGGAGATTGGTGATATACTTGAAATTACTGAGAACAATGCTAAAGTGCGCAGCTATCGCGCCATTGAACGCTTGAAAATTGCTCTCCAAAAAGAAATGAGATGAAAAACGAAGGGGTACATAAGGATCGCAATCCACTTAGTCAGGAAGAAATTGCTAAGGGTAAAAACTTTGATGCAATCCTGAATAAAATATCGAATACTAGTGCAAGTCAAGAACTTGGCACCAATAGCTTAAAAGGCAAATC